>DASWWF010000062.1:0-4325 GCA_036401035.1 Devosia sp. | reverse complement strand
TTTTGGCGCCCCCTCCACCGTCCTCCGGCCGGTCCCCCTTCCCCGTTTCACGGGTGAGGATCAGCTGGGGCACGATCTCCCTTGATCCTCCCCACCTGCGGGGGAGGGGACCACCCGAAGGGTGGTGGAGGGGGCGCACCGCTTGCGCTGACGAAAGACTGAGATGCCCCGGCTCCCCCGCCATCTTCACTAAGCGTTAACCCTCGGCACTCCCCGCACCCGTCTCGCCAACCCCCTGAATTTCCCCGTGGGAATCGCCATCCGAGACGTCGGCGTTAACGAAGCGTTCACTGTTCGGTCCAAGGTCAATGGGCTTTCTTGCCCTTTTGCCCACTGTCCACACCCCCAAAGACTCTTTTTCGCGATTCCACGGACCGGTATCTTGCAGTGATTCGGTGGTCTGGGGGCTCAGGCTGCGGGAAACGTGAAACGGGCGTGAAACGCCCGGAAACCCTGTGTTTGTCGGCGAAGGGACGCCGCTGCCGGATATGGGGATGCGTTCGAGTGGTGTTACCGGTTTCCGTAAAAGGGACCGGATCGTTGGCGGCGGTTCTTTTCTATGAGGCAGTGCATGGCGCCGGAGAGATTCCGGAAAGGCTGGGGATTCGCGGGGCTTGGCGCTTCCGTTGTCACCCTCCTTGCGGCGACGCCGGCGCTTGCCCAGCAAGCCTTCAGCGCCAATACCCTTGCCGGAGCCATGCCGCTGACCGTCGCGCTCGGCGCCGGCGGTTTCGCCCTTCTCGCCATGGCGCTGATCCGGCGCCTGCTGCGCGATGCCAAGGCCGCCCGTTCGAAGGCCAACCAGCAGATCGCCACGCTGCGCGCCCGCTGCGATGAATACGAGGCGCTGCTTTCGGGCACCGGCGAAGTCACCGTGCTCTGGACGGAAAATACCGAGGGCCCGAAATTCCTCGGCCAGACCTCCATCATCCTGCCGCCCGGGCGGCGGCCCGAAGCGGTGATGGATTTCAACCTCTGGCTGCGCGAGGCCGAGGCGGCCGAACTGGCCCGCGCCCTCGAAGGCCTCAAGGTCAACGGCCGCGGCTTCGACCTGTCGCTCCGCACCCGCGAAAATCTCCTCGTCCGCGCCTCTGGATGGGTGCTGGGCAGCGGCACGGCCCTGCGCATCCGCCGCGCCGCCATCCAGCCGGCCGGCGCCGCAACCGCAAATGCCGACGTGGGCAAGGCGCCCACCGATCTCGCGACCGCCCGCACCGTCATCGCCGCGCTCGGCACCCCGGCCTTCCTGCGCAACGACGCCCACAAGCTGGTCTATGGCAATTCCGCCTATCACGACCTCGCCCGCGCCATCGGCCGCCGCAGCGCCGAGACGCAACCTGGGGAAATGCTCGATGCGCCGCTGCTGCAGAAGCATCTGGCGACCTTGAGCGCCGACAGCCGCCCGCACCCGCTGACGGTGACGCTGGGCGATGCCGGCAGCTATGAACTGGTCGAATTCGCCATCGATGGCGGCACCGCCGGCTATCTGCGCCCGCGCAAGGATCCGGCGCGCGAGGCACGCGACGCCAATCTCAGCCACCTCAGCTCGATCATCGATGCGCTGGCGACCCCGATCGCCATCTTCAACGCCAATCGCGAGCTGGTGCAGTTCAACCGCGCCTATTGCGCCCTCTGGGGCCTCGACCCGAGCTGGCTGCGCCCCGGCATGGATGAGCGGGCCGTCCTCGACAAGCTCCGCACCGACGGCAAGCTGCCCAACGAGCCCGACTACCAGGCCTGGCGCGCCAGGCACCTCACCAGTTACTCGCTGACCAAGCCGCGCGAGAGCGACCCCTGGCATCTGCCCGATGGCCGCACCGTACAGGTCATTGCCGCGCCCGCCGGCCCCAAGGGCGGCGTCATCTATGTCTTCGAAGACATCACCGACCAGCTGCATCTGAAGAGCCTCAACAAGGCCCTGGCCGATGTGCAGCGCTCCACCCTCAACGCGCTTTCCGAAGGCGTGGCGGTGTTCGGCACCAACGGCAAGCTGACGCTCTACAACCCGCGCTTTTCCATGCTCTGGAAGGTGCCGACCAACCTTCTCGACACCAACCCGCATATCGACCAGATCGCCGAGAACGTCGCCCGCTCCATGCCCGAGGATGGCCCGGCCATCTGGCGCGATTTGAAGCGCGGCATCATCGATCTCAACCCGACGCGCTCCGACCAGGCCGGCCGCCTCACCCGCGCCGATGGCCGCATGCTCGACTACGCCGTGGTCCGCCTGCCCGATGGGCAGACCATGATGACCTTCCTCGATGTCACAGAGAGCGCGAAATATTCGCTCATGCTGCGCGAGCGGAACGAAGCGCTGGTCACCGCCGATCGCCTCAAGGACGCCTTCGTCCAGAACGTCTCCTACGAACTGCGCTCGCCGCTGACCAACATCATCGGCTTTGCCGATCTGCTCTCATCCAAGGCAGCCGGCGAACTCAACGAACGCCAGCAGTCCTATACCGACTACATCCGCGCCTCGAGCGTCACCCTGGGCGTGCTGATCGACAACATCCTCGATCTCGCCACCGTCGATGCCGGCATCGCCGAACTGCGCCCCGAGCCGCAGGATATCTACGCGCTGGTGGAAAAGGCCCGCGCCGGCGTCACCGCCACCTTCCCCGAAATCGACGGCGAGCACTCGATCAATCTCAAGATCGATCTTGCCCCCAACCTGCCGCTCTTTATCGCCGACGGCACCCGCATCGTGCAGGTGCTCTATAACCTGCTGTCGTCCGCTGCCCGCTTCTCCGAGCCAGGTGGCGAAGTGCGGCTCTCGATCCAGAGCCGCGGTGATCGCATGCTGTTCATCGTCGAGGACGAAGGCGCCGGCATGAGCGACGAAATGCGCGCCGCCATGGCCGAACGCCACGACCGCGAGGCCATTGCTGGCCGCCAGCGCGGCGCCGGGCTCGGCCTCGCCATCGTCCGCGCCTTCGTCAACCTGCACGGCGGTACCGTCACCGTCGACAAGCGCGAGCCGCGCGGCAGCCGGGTCGTCGTCAACCTGCCGGTCGACGCCTCGATCCAGCAGGCCGGCGCCGCCGAGTAGGGCCCTTGGCCCCCCTCCATCTCAGCGACGATGCCGCCACCGCCGCCTTCGGCGCGCGCCTCGCTGCCGTGCTGAAGCCCGGCGACCTCATCCTCCTCGATGGCGACCTCGGCGCCGGCAAGACGGCGCTCGCCCGCGCCGTGATCCGCACCCTCGTCGGCGACCCGCGCCTAGACGTCCCGTCCCCGAGCTTCGCCCTCGTCCAGCCCTATGACGGCCCCGCCGGCCCCATCCTCCACGCCGACCTCTACCGCCTCTCCTCCGAAGCCGAAATCGACGAACTCGGCCTCTTCGACCACCCCGCCGCCATCGTCCTCATCGAATGGCCCGCCCGCGCCCCTTCCCTGGCGGAGCGGGCCGACGTGACGGTCCGCCTGTCGGTGCCGAAGGGCGGCGAGGGCAGGGACGTGGAGATCGCCTTCCGCGACGGCCGAGAACTGGCGTAGGCACCTCCCGCCCACCAGCTGTCATCCCTGCGAAAGCAGGGACCCACTCATCAGCCTGAGTGGAGGAAAGTTGGGTCCCGGGTCCAGCCTGGGATGACAATTGTGGTGGTGGCAAAATCCAGCGCACCACCGTACTGGACACAGCAAGCGCGCCCCGATCAAATCCCCGCATGGAGCGATTCCCCGATGTGATGATCCTGGCGGCGGGCCTCGGCACGCGCATGCGGCCGCTGACCGACGACACGCCCAAGCCGCTGCTCAAGGTGGCCGGCAAGCCGCTGCTCGATCGCGTGGTGGCGCTGGCGCATGCGGAGGGGGCGACGCGCTTCGTGGTCAACGCCCACCATCACGTCGAGCAGATGAAGCCGCGTGTGGCGGCGCTCGACGCCTCGATCGCCGGCACGCATTTCGAGCTGTCCGTCGAGGAAACCCTCCTCAACACCGGCGGTGGGGTGAAGGCCGCCCTGCCGCTGCTCGAGGGCGACCCCATCCTCGTCATGAATTCCGACAGCCTCTGGCTCACTGGCGATCGGCCGCTCACCCGCATGGTCGAAGCCTATGACGGCCACATCGTCCTGCTCTGCGTACACCCGTTCCGCGCCTCCGGCTTTCACCGCCGCAGCCACGACTTCTGCCTCGCCCCCAATGGCGAGGTCACCAACGACACCGGCGCGCCGGTCATCTACGCCGGCACCGCCCTGATCCCGCGCGCTTTGATCGAAGCCGCTCCCGACGGCACCTTCTCGCTCTTCGATCTTTTCGACGCCGCTTTGCAACGCGGCGAGCTCCGCGGCGTCGCGCTCGGCACCGACTGGCTCCATGTCGGCGAC
>DASWWF010000061.1:0-6238 GCA_036401035.1 Devosia sp. | reverse complement strand
TCCTTGGCGGTCGCCGTCGCCGGTACCACGGTCACCTTGGCGCCCTGGTCGGCGAGGCAGCGCAGGATGTTGCGCTTGGCGCCGTAATCGACCGCGACAATGTGGAAGTCCGGCTTTTCCAGCGTCGGGTAGCCCTGGTTCCATTTCCAGGTCTGCTGATCCCAGTGATAGGTCTGGGCGGTGGTGACTTCCTTGGCGAGGTCGAGGCCCTCGAGGCCCGGGAAGGCCTTGAGTTCGGCCATGATCGAGGCTTCGTGGAAGTAGCCGTCCGGAGAATGCGCGATGACGCCATTGGGCATGCCCGACTCGCGGATACGCGCCGTCAGCGCCCGTGTGTCGATGCCGGTGATGCCGATGATGTTGCGCTTCTTGAGCCAGACGTCGAGCTTTTCGACGGCGCGGTAGTTCGACGGATTGGTGATGTCGGCGCGCAGCACGCAGCCGCGCACGCCCGAAAGGGCCGCCATGTTCACCGTCTCGATATCTTCGTCGTTGGTGCCGACATTGCCGATATGGGGGAAGGTGAAGGTGATGATCTGCCCGGCATAGGAGGGGTCGGTGAGGATCTCCTGGTAGCCGGTCATCGCTGTATTGAAGCACACTTCGCCGGCCGCGTGGCCGACCGCTCCGATACCGCGCCCTTCGAGGCGAGTCCCGTCCGCAAGGATCAGGAGGGCGGTCGCAGGCGAGTTCTGCCAGCCAGACATGGCGGGGGTCTCCGGGGTTCAGCGCTATCGGTTGAGGCCTCTCCCTAGGCGAGAGACCTCGTGAGCGCAAGTGGCGAAGGTTGATTATTGCGCCTATATGGGGCCAGAACAGCCACGAACAACCCTTGCACAAGCGGGAGCCGCCCATGCGCGAGCAAATCAGCGAAGCCTACAAGAGCGCCATGAAGGCGGGCGACAAGCGCCGCACCGCGACGCTGCGCGCCATCAATGCCGAGATCAAGAACAAGGACATCGAAGCCCGCGGCCAGGGCAAGGGGCCGCTGACCGATGCCGATATCCTGCCGATGCTGCAGAAAATGGTGAAGCAGCGCGAGGAGAGCTTTGCCATCTACGCCAATGCCGGCCGCGACGACCTGGCGACAGTGGAAAAGGAAGAGATCGACATCCTCGCCGACTTCCTGCCCAAGGGCATGAGCGAGGCCGAGATCGAGCAGGCCATCAGGGACGCCATCGCCAAGACCGGCGCCGAGGGCGGCAAGGACATGGGCAAGGTCATCGCCAGCCTCAAGGCCGACTATCCGGGCCGCATCGACTTTTCCAAGGCCTCGGCCAAGGTCAAGGCCGCGCTCGGCTAAGCCGCGGCCCCCCATTAGCCCTCAGGATGAGGTCTACTGCAGCGACCCGGCAGGTTGCTCAGCGGCCACCACCCGGCTGGCGGCGCGGCGTTCGAGATACCAGGACAAACCTGCGGCCCCGGCGCCGAGCAGAGCTGAAACCACCGGAGCGGCCGGCAGATCGGCATAGGACACACCGGCATTGAGCAGCATGGCGCCGAGGAAGGCGCCGGCGGCGATGCCGATATTGAAGGCCGTCGAGATCAGCGACGCGGCAAAGTTCGGCGCTTCGCGGGCGGCGTGGACGACCCGGCTCTGCAGCGGCGTCGAAAAGGCAAAGCCGACAATGCCCGAGGCAAACACCGTCACCGTCATCCAGATCGGGTCGTGCAGCGTGAACAGCATGACGAAAAACACCAGCGACTGCGCCACCAGCACCGCCACCAGCGACGGCATCGGCTTCCAGTCGGCCAGTTCACCGCCCAGCCAGATGCCCAGCACCGAGCCGACGCCGCCCAGCAACAGCACCCAGGGCACGATCTCGGGATGGATGCCGGTCACCTCGATCATCAGCGGCACCGAAAAGGTCGAGTAGCAGATGGTGCCGGTCATCGTCAGCGCGATGGTGACATAGGAGAGCCAGACCTCCTGATGCCGCAGCGCGCGGATCTGCTGAGCGAGAGTGGTGCGTTCGGCCTCGGTCCTCGCGACCTTGGGCAGCCGCCAGACGATCACCAGCAGGGCGATGGCGCCCAGCACGGCGACGGCGAGAAAGGTAGCGCGCCAGCCGAACTGCACGGCGATGGCGGTGCCACCCGGCAGGCCGAGCAGGTTGGCGATGGTGATGCCGCCCACGAACAGCGAAAACGCCTTGCCGCGGCGTTCCACCGGCACCAGCTGTGCCACCACCACACTGCCCGCACCGAAAAAGACGCCGTGCGCGCAGGAGGAAATCAGCCGCGCCAGCAGCAGCAGGCCATAGTCCGGCGCCATGGCGCAGAGCACCTGGGCGACAGAGAACACCGCCATGATCCCGATCAGCACCGTGCGCTGCGACAAGCGCGCGGTGAAGATGGTCAGGAGCGGTCCGCCGATGGCGACGCCGACCGCATAGGCGGTGACCAGCAGGCCCGCCGTCGGGATGCTGACGCCGAGGTCCGCCGCCACCGGCGGCAGGATGCCGGCAATGATGAACTCGGCCGTGCCGATGGCGAAAGCGGCGAGCGACAGCGCATAGATGGCGAAAGGCATGGCGGGGGGCGTCCGTTAAGGCGCGGGAGAGGATCAGTTTCCGGTTGGCTTTGCAAGCCGATGGCTTGGAAGGCTCCCGTTGCCGGAATAGGCTCTCTACCAGCGTTAAGAGGGAGACTTCCGATGGCCGTTTCTTCCGACACCAGGCGCCGCTGGGCGCTGATCACCGCGTTGCGTGGCGTATTGGTTCTGCTCGCCGGGCTCTATGCCCTGATCTGGCCGGCCGAAGCGCTGACAGTCCTCGTCGTGCTGGGCGGCGTGCTGCTCCTGATCGACGGCGCGCTGGGGCTCTGGAGCCTCACCTTCGGCGGCGCCAAGACCGGCAATTTCTGGTTCGACGTGGCCCGGAACGTACTTGCCATCATCACCGGCGTGCTGATCCTGCTCTCGCCGATGCTGGCGACGGTGCTCACGGCGACCATCCTCATCTACATCATCGCCTTCCAGGCGATCATCGTGGGGGTGATGGAAATCGTCGTCGTCGTCCGCGAGCGCGAACTCTATGCCCGCATCTGGCCGGTGGTGCTCTCGGGCGCCCTCTACGTCCTCTTCGGCATCGCGCTGCTCTTCGCCCCGGTCTTCGGCGCCCTGCTGATGGTGACCCTCTCAGGCATCCTCGCCATCCTCTTCTCGGTGGCGCTGTTTGCCCTGGCCTGGCGCCTCTACCAGATGAGCAAGGGCGTACCAGCTTAGGTCGCCAGGGGCGCGGACATCTCAGGCGCTGTCGATGCCTGCGATCAGGGCGCGGCGTTGGAAGTCGCTGCCGATGGCGAAGTGTTCGGTGAGGAGTTTTTCGGCGCGGTCGACATCGCCCTGGACCAAAGCCGAGAGCACCAGCTTGTGGTGGTCGATGAGGTAGGTTTCCATGCCCTCGACATGGCTGATGCGCAGGCGGCGCTGCATGTGCGATTGCTTGAGCAGGTTCGAGATCGCCGCGTAGACGCTCGACAGCGTCGGCGAATGGGCGGCGTCGACGATGCGGCGGTGGAAGGCGAAATCGGCCTCGCTGCCGGCGGCCGGATCGCTGACCGTGGCGATGATCTGGCGCATCGCCTCTTCGAGCAGCTGGATGTCGCCGGGCGTGGCGCGCTTGCAGGCGAGACGGATGGCCTGGCGCTCGATGGCGATGCGCGCTTCCATCACGTCGTCGACCACTTCGGCGTTCTGCGCCAGCATCAGGGTGAAGAGATCGCCCATTTCGGAAAAGTCGGGCTTGCGCACCACGCTGCCATGGCCGTGGCGGATCTCGATGACCCCCATGGCGGCGAGCGCCCGCAGCACTTCGCGGATCACCGGACGGCTGACGCCGAGCCGAAGCGCCAGTTCGCGCTCGGCCAATAGCCGGTCGCCGGCCTTGAGCTTGCCGCTGAGGAGCTGTTCGCGCACGAAGCCGAGCACCCGCTCGTAGCCGCTCTGCGCCTCGCCTTGCGTGATCGAAATGTCGTCGGTCATGCCCTGTCCAGCGCCTGCGTCATCCAGCCCATCGGTAGTTCGGCCCCTCATGATTGACAACAGCCGATGTCCGCATCAAAGTGGTAATACCACGGTATGAACAATGGACCGGCGGAGCAAGGGAGGAATTTCGATGAACAAGCAGAAGCGCAAGGAAATCCTGGACACGGTGGCCAAGCTGCGCGTGACCGACATTCGCGATGGTCTCGATTGGGTGGGGCTGCATCACGTCGGCACGGTCGATCCGGAAATCCGGCCGCTCTACCGCACCAAGGCGGCGGGCTTTGCCCAGACCTACAAGCACATTCCGACCCAGACGCGGGTGCCCGAGCTCAAGCCCGAGGACTATACCAAGTGGGCCTACGAGTACTGGTACGGCCAGCTTTGGAACATGGGCGACTTCCGCGAGCAGGTCGGCGAGGGCGACTTCCTCGTCATCGACACGCTGGGACAGAAGACCCCGGCCATCGGCTCGATGGACTCGATGGTCTGGGCCGCGCGTGGCGTCAAGGGCGTGCTGACCAATGGCGGCGCCCGCGACACCGACGAGCAGCTTTATCAGAAGGCCATGCCCTGCTGGCACCGCTGGGTGGTGCAGCCCATGTACCAGGGCCGCGTCGAATTCGGTGAACCCAACTCGACCGTCGAGATCGGCGGCGCCACGGTGCGTCCGGGCGATCTCGTGGTCGCCGACGGCGATGGCGCCATCGTGGTGCCGCAGGATGTCATCGACGACGTGCTCTATTACGCCAAGCAGGAGTCCGAGAACGACCGCTACGACCGCGGCATGCTGTTCGAGGTGCTGGGGATCAAGCCCGACGAGTCGACCAAGTCGATGTTCCCCGACATGCCGCCCCACCCCTACAAGAAAAAGCGCGAGGACTTCATGAAGCGGCTCGGCCGCAAGAGCTGAGCCCGTCACGCGATCCGCTTGTGCCGTCCCCCCCGATGGCGCAGAGGAGAGGCCGGTCCCTCGTGGCCGGCCTCTTCGTTTGTGGTCTGATCGCAGGTGCTTGAAATATCGGTCTGAACTTGCTCTCCTCGGAGGCCGCCCCGTCGCGACATCCCCATCAGGACAGCGTCAGACCTATGGCAAGTGACTTCAAATCGCAGCTCCTGCCGCCGCTCGAGGCGGTGGGCATCGTCCCTAACGGCCCGAATCCGTGGGACCTTCAGGTCCACAACGAGAAATTCTGGGATCGCCTCCTCGCCGAGGGTTCGCTCGGCCTTGGCGAAAGCTACATGGATGGCTGGTGGGACGTGGCCGACATGGCCGAGTTCTTCAACCGCATCCTGCGCTCCAAGGCGCCCGAAAAGCTGAAACTCAACGCCCAGGTGATCTGGCAGTACACCCAGGCCCGCTTCTTCAATATGCAGAATGTGACGCGCTCGAAACGCGTCGCGCAGATGCATTACAACCAGACCGAAGCGTACAAAGCCTCGCTCGACAAGCGTATGACCGGCTCCTGCGGCTACTGGCCGGAGGGGGTGACCAATGTCGACGAGGCGCAGGAAGCCAAGCTCGACATGGTCTGCCGCAAGATCGGACTGAAGCCCGGGCAACTGGTCTGGGACATCGGCTGCGGCTGGGGCGCCTTCATGGGCTTTGCGGCGGAAAAATACGGCGCCCGCTGCGTCGGCGTCACCGTCTCGCCCGATCAGGCCGCCTATGGCCGCGAGCGCTACAAGGACCTGCCCATCGAGTTCCAGGTCAAGGACTACCGCGAGTTCGAGGGCAAGACCGACCATGTGGTCTCGATGGGCATGTTCGAGCATGTCGGGCACAAGAACTACCGCACCTATTTCGAGACGGCGCGGCGGGTGATCAAGGACGATGGCCTGTTCATGATGCACACGGTGGGCTCGCAATGGAGCACCGAGAGCATCGAACCCTGGCTCGAAAAGTACATTTTTCCGGGCGGCGTGATCCCCTCGATCGCCCAGATCGGCAAGGCCATCGACGGGCTCTTCACCGTCATTGACCTGCACAATATCGGGCCGCATTACGACAAGACGCTCTGCGCCTGGGACGAGAACTTCGTGCGCAACTGGAAAAAGGACCGCACGCCGGAGGAGGAGCGTTTTTATCGCATGTGGCGCTACTACCTGCTCTGCTGCGCCGGCGGTTTCCGCGCCCGCGTGCTGCAGGTCTGGCAGTTCGTGCTGGCCACGGCCGGCGTCCCCGACGGCTATGTGACGCAACGGTGAGAGCACTCGCGACCCTTGCGCTGCTGGCGCTGACCATCGGCAGTG
>DASWWF010000060.1:0-8208 GCA_036401035.1 Devosia sp. | reverse complement strand
AGGCCGCCATCGGTGGTGGGGATAGCAGTGATGGCGGGCGGAAAGACGTAATCGGCCATTGGACTCTCGCGATTTTCGGCGCGGAGACTAGCGGAAAACCGGAGAGGACAAAATGAGAACTTTTCAGCCGGCCGCCGTGGGGATTTCGTCGGTCACCACCTCGAAGCCGGCGAGGGTGGCGGGGCCGAACTGGGTGGAGAGGGCGACGTCGGTGGCGTCGCGGCCGATGGCCATGAGGATGCGGCCGATACGGGGCGTGTTGTGACGGGCGTCAGCCGTATACCAGTGCCCGCCGAGGTAAACCTCGAACCAGGCCGAGAAATCCATCGGCACCGGAACGGGCGGAACGCCGATGTCGCCAAGATAGCCGGTGCAGTAGCGGGCGGGGATATTGAGGCAGCGGCAGAGGGTGACGGCGAGGTGGGTAAAGTCCCGGCAGACGCCGACTTTCTGCTGGTAGCCACCGACCGCGGTGCGGGTCTTGTCGGCCTGCATGTAGTCGAAGGTGATGTGGTTATGAACGAAATCCAACACCGCCTGAACGCGCGGCCAGCCCGGTTCGGTCTTACCGAAGAGCTGCCAAGCGATGTCGACGAAGAGATCGGTTTCGCAATAGCGGCTGCCCATCAGGAAGGTGAGGGTGTCGTCGGGCAGATCGCGGATGTCGTGCTGGGCGGCATCAAAGGGGACGATGTCGGGCTGGCCGGAATCGTAGATCTCGAAACTGGTCGAGACGGTGAGACTGCCGGCGGGAGCCGTGATGCGGGTGGCGACGTTGCCGAAGCTGTCGGTATAGTCCCAGGATTCGACGGCAGGGGAGAATTCGAGCACCTGCGGGGTGAGCAGATCGGCCCGCCGCGAGGGGTGGATGTTGAGCATCAGCAGCATGGGGGTGGGCTGCGGACATTCGTAGCGCAGGGTGTAGCCGGCCTTGATCTGCATGGTCAGGCTTTCTCGGTCTCGTTGAGGAGGGCGGCGGCGGGATCGGCCGCCGTGGTGACGTTGACCTGCACGGTCATGCCCAGGGGGTCGTCCTTCTTGCCGGCATAGGTGCCCGACAGCGGGATGGCCTGACGCGGATCGCGGGCGACGCCGACGCGGATCAGGTCGCGGTTGCCGACAATGCCGTTGGTGGGATCGAACTCGACCCAGCCGGCACCAGGGACAAAGACCTGGCACCAGGCATGGGTGGCGCCGCCGCCGCGATTGAGCGAGCCATCGCGGCTGGGAACGTAGATATAGCCGGTGACGAAGCGGGCGGCAAAGCCGAGGCTGCGGCAGGCTTCCATCATCAAGAGCGCAAAATCACGGCAGGTGCCAGTCTTGGTGATCATGGTCACCTGCGGCGCCTGCGTACCCGGATTGGTGCGGCGCGAATAGGTGAAGCTCTCGCGGATCGCCATGGTCATGGTGGCGAGCAGGTGGCCGGTATCGGTGGCGCCGGCGGGGTTGGTGAACTTTTTCGCCCATGTGGCGACCTCGTCGCCCTCGTCCGGATAGTGCCGGCGCATGGAGGGCTCGAGATCGGGCAGGATTTCGGGATCGTATTCCAGCGGCCAGGTCTTGGCCTTGCGGTTGGTCTTGAAGCGCGGCGCGGTATCGAGGTTGTGGTCGAGGACGATATTGGTCTCGAAACGAAGTTCGTCGGCCTTCGACTGGAAATTGGCGATGGCGACGCAATTGCCGAAGACGTCGTGAATCCAGTGCAGGGTCGAGGGCGTGGGCGTGACCTCGATGGCAGCGCTCAAGAGCCGCTGGTCGTAGCTGTCGCGGGGCCGGAAGAGCACGCGGTGCTCGCCGAAACCGACGGGACGCTTGTAGGCGTAGCTGGTAATATGGCGGACGCGAAGGATCGTCATGGCGGCCTAACGCGCGAAGACACGGAAAAGTGCCCCGGAACTCTACGGCCGGCCGGCCATTGAGGGGCATCGACCATCCACGCCGGGGCAACAGATGCGATTTTCGCTGGGCTCAGAGCTCAAATACACGATCGTCCAGCCGACAACGCTGATCCTCAACATCGAGCCGATGCGGGGGCCGCAGCAGCGGGTGCTGAGCGAGAGCCTGGTGATCACGCCGGGCATAAAGAGCGAGCGGCACGAGGCGATGGAGACCTCGAACCTCTATCGCCGACTGGTGCTGCAGCCGGGCGAGATCACCGTGCGCTACGAGGCCGAGGTGGAGACGCTGCCGATCGCGTCGGACCCGGCCGGCGTGATGGAGGTGGCAGTGGCGGACCTGCCGCTCGAAGTGCTGCCGTTCCTCTATCCCAGCCGCTATTGCGAGAGCGACAAGCTGGGGCGCTTCGCCTGGCGCGAGTTCGGCACCATTGCCAGCGGCCACGAGAAGGTGACGGCGCTCTGCAACTGGATCCACGACTATGTGGACTATCAGGCCGGTTCGAGCCATTCGGCGACCTCGGCGCATGACACATTCACCGAGCGGGCCGGGGTGTGCCGGGATTTCGCACATCTGGGGATCAGCTTCTGCCGGGCGCTAGGGATACCGGCGCGGTTCGTCTCGGCCTATGGCTGGCAGCTCGAGCCGCAGGACTTTCATGCGGTGTTCGAGGCTTATCTCGGGGACCGCTGGTACCTGTTCGACGCCACCCGGCTCTGCCCGCTCGACGGCATCGTGCGGATCGGCATCGGCCGGGACGCGGCGGACACGGCCTTCGCCACCTTCTACGGGCAGGTGGAGAGTGCGCCGAAATTGGTGTGGATCGCGCCGCTGGATGGCGGCGACACCAGCGCGCAATGGACCACCGAGGCGGTGAGCATCGCGGCGGTTTGACGGCAGCGGCCGGATCGCTACCCTGCCCTCACGGGAGGGCGGGACATGACGGACGATCCATTCAAGATCCGGGCGGTGGTGCCGGAGTTCGAGGCGATAGCTGCCGAGTACGAGGTGGCGAGCGCTGAGACGCGCGGGCGGCACCGGCATGTGCTCGACATCGCCTATGGCGGCGAGCCGCGGCAGAAGCTCGACGTCTTCGTGCCGGCGGGGCTCACCGGGCCGGCGCCGGTGCATATCTTCATCCATGGCGGCTATTGGCGGGCGATGGCGCGCCAGAGCTACCATTTCGTCGCCGAGACGGTGCTCAAAGCCGGGGCGATCGCAGTGTTTCCCGAATATACGCTGATGCCGGGCGCGCGCATGGCGCAACTGGTGGGCGAAATGCGGCAGGCGGCGATGTGGGTGGGCGCCCATATCGGCGAGCATGGCGGCGACCCCAAGCGGATTTCGGCGAGCGGGCATTCGGCCGGGGCACATCTGGCGAGCTATCTGGCGGCGCTGGCGCCGCATGAGCATGGCTTTCCGGCGACGCCGATCCGGTCGCTGCTGCTGGTCAGCGGCATCTACGACCTGCGGCCGATCGCCACGAGCTTCCTGCAGGCAGAGCTGTCGCTGACGCCCGAAGAGGTGGGCGAATGGTCGCCATTCGAGGCGACGCAGGCGCCGGAAACGCGGATCACACTGGCGGTGGGCAAGGACGAGACCGACCCGTTCCACCTGCAGGCGCAGGATTTTGCCTTCGCGGCGGAAAAGCGCGGCGCGCAGGTCGAGCGGTTCACCGTCTCGGGCCACAACCACATGACCATCGTCCGGGACCTCGGGCGGCCGGAATCGCGGATGGGGCAGTTGCTGGCGGAGGCGGTGGAGTGGAGTGTGGGGTGAGGCGGTCTCTCAGTCTGTCCCTTCTCCCCTGAGGGGAGAAGGTGGCGCGCAGCGCCGGATGAGGGGTGAATGCTTCTCAACGAGCGCGAGGTGAGATGCTGAACCCCTCACCCGCCCTTCGGGCACCCTCTCCCCTAAGGGGAGAGGGGACGCAGACTGCTGGGTCCGTGAGTTAGCACGTCGTCCGCAGCGGTAGGGTGAATAGCGCCACGCCGCATTGGTCGACGATGCGGCTGGTGGCGGCGGGCAGACACAGGTTGGTGCCGCCTTCGCAGGTCTCGAGCACCGAGCCGGCGGTGACGTCGCCGCCGGCGGAGGAGATGCGGGCGGCGGAGGCGGCGATGGCGGCGAAGGGGAGCAGTTGGCGGCACTCGGCGCGGCCGGGCTTGTCCCCCACAGCGGCAGCTGCGGCCGCCAGCTCGGTGGCTTCGGGGCTGACCGCGAAGGCGTTGTAGTCGGGGAGCCAGTCGGCGGTGTTTTCGACGATGAGCCGATCGACCAGCTCGGCATCGGTGCTTTCAGCCTCGGCGCCGGCGATGATCTCGCGGACGCGGTCGAGGCCGCAGGCGGTGGCGCTGCCCATATCGGCGAGCGAGGCATCGGCGAAGGCCGGAGCAGCGGAAAGCAGCAGCAGCGTGACAACAGCAGCCGGACGAACCAGTCGCATGACGTTCTCCCCGTTATTTGCGCGTGATGCGCCTGCCGCAGAGCGAGCCTAGCCTAGAGCGCCCTGCTTCGCTAGGTTGGCCGCAGCAGACGGAGCGTCGTTGTGAGCGTAATCGAGTCAGGGCGGCGGCCCCTGCCCCGCGGATCGAGTCTGGCCGTGATCGGCGCAGGCATTGTGGGCGCCAGCGCGGCCTATGCACTGAGCGAACGCGGCTACAAGGTGACCCTTTATGATCGGGCTCAGCCCGGCGCCACAGGCCCCTCGCGCGGCAATGCCGGGCATGTGGTGGGATCGGGTATCTTTCCGCTGGCCGAACCCGGCGCGGCGTGGTCGGGGCTCAAGATGCTGCTCGACCCCAATGCGCCGCTCAAGATCCCGCCGGCCTATTACGCCAATATCGCGCCCTGGCTCTACCGCTTCTGGCTGTCGAGCCGGGGCGAGGCCTATGAGCGCGGCGTCAACGCACTGGTGGAACTCAATCGCGGCGCGGTGGAAGAAACCGAGGCGCTGCTGGGGCGGGCCGGCATCGGCCACATGATCAAACGCGACCCGGCGCTCTATCTCTACGAGAGCGAGCAGAGCTACGACGCCTCGACCGGGCATTGGGACAAGCGCGCCGAATTCGGGCTCAAGAACACGCATCTGGACGCGCGCGATGTGCAGGAGCTGGAGCCGAACCTGGCGCCGATCTTTCCGCGCGGCGTGCTGAGCCACGAATGGGCCATCGTCACCGATCCGCTGGAGGTGGTCACCGGGCTGTTCCAGGCCGGGCAGGCGCGCGGCGTGGTGCATGAGCGGGCCAAGGTGGATGCCGTGCAACCGCAGGGTGATCTCGTCACCGTCACCGCCAATGGGGCGCCGCGCACCTATGACGCAGCGCTGATCGCTGCCGGCGTGTGGAGCAAGGTGCTGGCGCAGGTGCTGGGCGAAAACCTGCCGGTGGAGGCCGAGCGCGGCTATAACCTGACCTATCCGTCGCGGCAGGGGCTGATCAACCGGCCGCTGGTGATGGCCGACCGCGGCGTGGTGGCGACGCCGCTCTCACCGGGCCTGCGGCTCGGCGGCTGGACCGAACTGGGCGGCACTGAATTGCCGCCGAACCCGGGCCGGTGGAAAAAGATGCGCGAGATCAGCGACGCGATGCTGCCAGCGCTCGAGGGCGCCCCGGCCAATGAATGGATGGGCCACCGCCCGTCGGTGCCGGACTCGGTGCCGGTAATCTCCCGCTCGGGCAAGACGCCGGCGGTGTTCTATGCGGTGGGGCATGGGCACTACGGGCTCAGCCAGGCGGCCAAGACGGCGAAGATGATCGGGGAAATCATCGGGGATGGGGCGGATGCGCGGTATGGGGCGCATTCGATATCGAGGTTTAATTAGGCGGGTACGGTGGCTCTCCGTCACCCCACCCACCAGCCTTCGGCTGGTCCCCCCTCCCCATCAGAGGGGAGGGAAACCAGACTGAGAGACTTGCGGCTCTCGCACCTCTTTTCCCTCCCCCTTGTGGGGAGGGGGGACCGGCGAAGCCGGTGGGTGGGGGTATGCCGCCCGCTAGATCTCGATGTCGAACACCAGGAGCCCGCTGAGACCGCCATCCAGCGCGGCGACGAGGTTGGCGCCGGCCTGGCCGTGGGCGTCGTCGGCGAGATAGGTGTCGCGGGCGGTGGGGTCGGCGAAGTCGATGGAAAAGCCGTGAGCGAAGCCCTGGCCGAGGCCCTCGGGGCTGACATTGGCGCCGAAGGACATGGCGAGGATGCCGGGGAGATGGGCGCGCAGCGCGGCCAGTTCGGCGAAGATGGCCTCGCGCTGCGCCTCGGTGACGTCAGCGCGAAACTTGCAGAGGACGATGTGGCGGATCACCTGCAACACTTCTGAGGGAAGGTCCCCTCATCCGGCCTCCGGCCACCTTCTCCCCGAGGGGAGAAGGGAAGGCGGGAGCAACAGCACTAGTAGGTGGCGCGGCCGCCGGAGAGGTCGAAGACGGAGGCGGTGGTGAAGGAGTTTTCCTTGCTGACCAGCCAGGAGACCATGTTGGCGGCTTCTTCGACTTCGAGGAAGCGGCCACGCGGGATGCGCGATAGCATGTAGTCGATGAATTCGGGCTTGAGTTCATCGAGGATGCGGGTCTTGGCGGTGGCCGGGGTGATGGCATTGATGGCGATGTCGTATTTCGCGCATTCCTTGCCGACGGCCTTGGTCATGCCGATGACGCCGGCCTTGGCGGCGGCGTAGGCGGCGGCGTTGGGGTTGCCTTCCTTGCCGGCGATCGACGCAATGTTGACGATGCGGCCGTAGTTGCGGGCCTTCATGCCGGGCAGCACGGCGCGGTTGACGTAGAAAGCGCCGTTGAGATCGATATCGATGACGCGGCGCCATTCGTCGAGCTCGTATTCGTCGAGCGGGGCGTTCTTGCCGGCGATGCCGGCCGAATGGACGAGGATGTCGATACGGCCCTGCGCCTTTTCGGTCTCGGCGACGGCGGTGGCGACCTGATCGTAATTGGCGACGTTGACGGTGACCGAGGAGGCAGCCGCGCCGAGTTCGGCGGTGGCGCTATTGAGCAGGTCGGCGTTCATGTCCCAGAGCACCACCTTGGCGCCCGATGTCACGAAGCGCTTGGCGATGGCAAAGCCGATGCCCTGCGCGCCGCCGGTGATCACCGCGACCTGGCCGTTGAGATCGATCTGGTTCATGTCCGTCCCTCATAAGGCTTTTTTGGTTGCTGAGGCTCTAGCGCGTCCGGCTGCGGGCTGCCAGCCGGATTCGGTCGTGACCGTCTAGGCAATTGGCTGTAAATGCTGGCCAGGGGCAAAGGGGAACAATGGCAGCAACAGTCCGGGATGTGGCGCGCAAGGTGGGCGTGTCGCAGGAGATGCGGGACCGCATCCAGGCCGCGATCGCCGAACTCAACTATGCGCCCAGCGAGGTGGCGGCGAGCCTCACCTCGTCGAGGACCGAGCTGATCGGAATGATCGTGCCCAACTACCTCATGCTACTTTAGTATTAGTTTTTTCTGCTACTTTAGTCGTACGTGCCCGGGTTGACGGCTGGCCCGCCAACCCCGACTGTGCAGCCACGGACAGCGGCGGGACGCCGCGTGTGAGGAGGTCCACTGGTGGCAAACGTACAAATCAACACGGTCGGCAAGCATTACGGCTCGTTCGAAGCCCTCAAGGGCGTTTCGGTCGACATCGCCGACGGCGAATTCGTGATCCTCGTCGGCCCGTCGGGCTGCGGCAAGTCGACACTGCTGCGCATGATCGCAGGCCTCGAGGACATCACCTCGGGCGAGATCTCGATCGGCAACCGGGTGGTCAACGACCTGCCGCCCAAGGAACGCGACATCGCCATGGTGTTCCAGAACTACGCGCTCTATCCGCACATGACGGTGGCGCAGAACATGGCGTTCTCGCTGAAACTCAAGGGCGTGCCGAAGGCCGAGATCAACGAGAAGGTGAACCGTGCCGCCTCGATCCTGGGTCTGGAAAGCCTGCTGCAGCGCCAGCCGCGCCAGCTCTCGGGCGGCCAGCGCCAGCGCGTCGCCATGGGCCGCGCCATCGTGCGCGATCCGCAGGTTTTCCTGTTCGACGAACCACTGTCGAACCTCGACGCCAAGCTCCGCGTGCAGATGCGCTCGGAAATCAAGGAACTGCATCAGCGGCTCAAGACCACCACGATCTATGTGACGCACGACCAGATCGAAGCCATGACCATGGCCGACAAGATCGTGGTCATGCGCGACGGCATCATCGAGCAGATGGGCTCGCCGCTGGACCTCTACGATCGTCCGGTGAACACGTTCGTGGCCGGCTTCATCGGCTCGCCGTCGATGAACTTCCTCGAAGGCGAAGTGACGCCGCAGGGCT
>DASWWF010000059.1:0-6397 GCA_036401035.1 Devosia sp. | reverse complement strand
TTTCGGCTCGTTCATCTGCTGCCAGAGATTGACGAAGAAGAAGCCGATCAGTTCGCCGAACATCTGGCTGATCTCGGGCGCGGTGATGAAATCGCCCTTGGCTCCGAGCGGCGTGCCGGCCTTGTAATAGCCTTCGCGCGGGTGGGTCAGCGCCAGGCCCATATAGGTGGCGATCGACATCGGTCCGTTGGTGCGGATCTGCATGTCGATGATGTCGGGTAGGCTCGGGCGATCAGCCATTGCGGCGGCTCGCATAGACGACCAGCGCAATGCCGGCGATGAGGATGGGGAGGCTCAGCACCATGCCCATCGTCAGCCAGCCGCCGAACAGGTAGCCGATCTGCGCATCGGGCAGGCGGACGAATTCCACCGCGATGCGAGAGACCGCATAGCCGATGCCAAAAATACCGGAGACAAGGCCAGGGCGGCGCAACGCCTTGAAGGCATAGGCGGCGATCAGGACGATCAGGAACAGCACCACGCCCTCGAGGAAGGCTTCGTAGAGCTGGCTGGGGTGGCGCGGCACCTGTTCGGAATCGGTGGGGAAGACCACGCCCCAGGGCAGGGTGGTCGGGGCGCCGTAGAGCTCGGCATTGATGAAGTTGGCGATGCGGCCGAGAAAGAGGCCGATGGTTGCGATGGCGCCGAGCAGGTCGAGCGAAGAGAGGATTCGGCCGCCCTTGGATCGGGTGAAGAGAGCGATGGCGATCATCAGGCCGGCCATGCCGCCGTGGAAGCTCATGCCGCCGTCGCCGATCATGAAAACCTGAATCGGGTCAGCCAGATAGACCGGCAAGTTATAGAAGAGCACGTAGCCCAGGCGCCCGCCGATGACGATGCCGATCACCGCCCAGAAGGCGAAATCCCAGATCGCGGGCGCTTCGAAAGGCGGCTTGTCGTCCTTCCAGAGGTCCGCCTTCGCCAGCAGCACATAGCCATAGGCAGCGCCCAGCAGCACACCCAGCAGGTAAGCGATTCCGTACCAGTGGACCGAAAATGGCCCGATTGAGAAGGCAACAGGATCGATGTTGGGAAAAGGCAAGCCGGCGCTCCGCGTGAGGGTTGCGACCATGTAAGCATGCTGCGGCACTGGTCAAGCCGGTGCTGAAATCCTAAATAGACCCCGGCCCGCGTGCCAAGTTTGGAGACAGCCAATGACCACCCAGAACAGCAGGTTCTTCGACGAGATCGGCCGCATGATGAATGGCGCAGCCGGCGCCGCCGACGGCATCCGCCGCGAAGTCGAGACCCTGGTGCGCTCGCAGGCCGAGCGTTTCGTGGCCGATATGGACCTGGTCAAGCGCGAGGATTTCGACGCGCTGCGCGAGCAGGTGCAGTTGCAGGATAGCGAGATCAAGGCACTGCGCGCCGAGATCGACAGCCTGAAGGCTCCGAAGGCGCCGTGAAGGTCGCCGTCATTTCCGATATCCACGGCAACCTCCGGGCTCTGGAGGCGGTGCTCGAGGATATCGCCCTGCAGGGGGTCGACCTCACGGTCAACCTCGGCGACATCGTCGCCGGTCCGCTCGAACCGCGCCTGACGCTGGACCGGGTGATGGCGCTCGACCATCCCACTATCGGTGGCAATCACGAGCGCGTCCTGTTCGAACCCAGGCGCGATCTGGTCGACACCTTTGCGGTCGAACAATTGACCGAGCCGCAGAAGGCCTGGCTCAAGGCGCTGCCCAAGACGCTGGTGGTCGATGACATCTACATGTGCCACGGCACACCCAGGAGCGACACCGAGCCGTGGCTCGACAACTGGTTCAACGGCCGCGACACGACGCTGCCCGACGAGGGCCAGGTGGTCGCCAAGGCCGTGGGCCTCGACCATCCGGTGCTGCTCTGCGGCCACACGCACATTCCGCGCGTCTGCCGGCTGCGCGACGGCCGGTTGATCGTCAATCCCGGCTCGGTCGGCCTGCAGATGATCCGCGGCGCGCCCGATGCCCGCTATGCGGTGGTCGAACGGCGCCACGGCCAGTGGCAGGGCGCCATCCGCTCGGTCCCCTACGACTGGGCCGTCGCCGCCCAAACCGCCATCACCAACGGCTTTCCGCGCTGGCAGGCGGCGCTGGAAACCGGCTGGACGGGCCCCGAGGGGCTGTTCACTCGATCGTAGCGTTGGGTCAGTCGGGCAGGGTGTCCGGCCAGTCCCGGGCCGAGTGAATGAGCGCCAGCACCACGACGGTGTCGTCTTCGAAGCTGTAGGCGGCCACGTAGGGCGTGCCGTGCACCACGAGTTCTCGCGTTCCGGCGATGCGTCCAAGTCGTCCGGCTTCCGGGAAGTTGCGCAGCAGCTCGAAGGCCGCGTCGATCCGATCATCGATCTGGATGGCGGCGATAATGCTTCTGGTTTCGAGGTAGTCGATGAGAGCGCGGCGGTCCGCCAGTGCGTTGGCCGACCACTCGATTCTCATTTGCCGCCCGCCGCCAGCTTGGCGCGTAGCTTGGCCTTCCGCTCCGCGAACTCCTGCGTGACCTCTTCATGGGGCACGTGCGGGCGGGTGTCGGCGAGGGCGGCATGAACCTTGCGCCGGAACCACTCGTCATATTCCGGGCTATCGTTGCGCAGTTCGAGCGGCAGCGCCCCCTCGTTGGCCGTCCGCGTCAGCAGGATGCGGACGGCGTCCGAAATGGTCAGGCCAACTGCGTCGAGCACCTGCGCCGCGCGATCCCGCACATCCGGGTCAATGCGTGTCTGTACCAGAGCGTTGTCAGCCATCAGTTTCTCCATCTGCGTCACTTGTAATGCAGTTGCATGACAAAAACAACGAATCCTACTCGATCGTAGCCACCCGGCTGCCGCGCCAGATTTCGTGGAAGACGGCGGTCGGGCGGGGGTCGGGGTCGTAGAGTTCCTTGTAGAGGCAGCGGGCTTCGACCACGAGGTCATAGGCGAACCAGGGCGTGTCGCCGACCAGCGCCAGGCGGGGCATGAAGCCTTGCCAGATTTCGCCGTCGCAATGGAACGGGATGGCCGTCGGTCGATCGGCGGCGGCGGCCGTCGTCTCTTCGACATAGGCGGCGTCCCACTTGCCCTCGCTGGTCTCGCACTTGTCCTCGCATGAAACGACGGCGAGGTCGGCATTGATGCTCAGCACGCCGATGCGCGGCTGCCCGCGGCCGTTGATCTCGAGATCGGGGCTTTCGCCGGCGCCCTTCTGCCAGCCGACGATGTTGCCGTTCCAGGCATCCTCGTCGGCACAGTCGGCGGCGTCGCACCACATGTAGATCAACTGGTTGTCGAGGTCGGTCTGTTCCATCGCCTGGCCGGCGAAGAAGGCGATGCGCGGGCGGCCGTCATCGAGCACTTCTATGTCCCAGGTCGGGTTGGGATAGGAACCCGAGCCGGTGTCGATCACCCGGGCGCGCGACCAGTTGGCCTTGTCGATGCAGTCGGCGTCGCACTGCAGGTACCAGAGCCCCTGCTGGAGCTGGTTGCCAGCCTCGTCGAAGGGGTAGACCGAGGCGATGACGCGCAGCTGGCCATCCGGCGTCACGGCCAGCGCGGTCTGGTCGAATTGCTCTGTCAGATAGCGTTCAGGAACATGGCCGGCGAGGTCGGTCTCGATCCAGTTGCCCGCCCGTGAGCAGTCTTCGAGACAGGTCATGTAGAAGGCGCCGTAGTGGTCGGGCTCGACGAAATAGTTGGCGTCCACATAGATGAAATGCGGCTGGCCGGAGGCGTCGACGGCAAAGCTCCGCTCGGCGATCTTGTACTGGAAAAGGCCGGCAAAGGTGCGGTCGGCAAGGGTCGCGACGCGGGTGATGGTCCAGTTGTCCTCATCGAGGCAATCGCTGTCGCAGGCGGCATAGTCATAGCCGCGGGCGATGCCGTTGCCGGTGGTGTGGTTCAGCACCAGGAGGCGCGGTCCGCCCTCTTGCGTCACTGCCACCTGGACATTGATCGGGTCCTCGAAGGCCAGTTCCAGCACCTGCCAGGCTGCGGCCTTGGCGCAGTCGTTCTCGCAGGTGCGGTAGTAGACGCGGCCCCTGTTCGGGGCGTCGTAGCCGGTATGGGCGGCATGGAGGCGGCCGCTCGGGTCGGCAGCGATGGCGCCGCTCGCTGATTCCTGCGCCGGGGCGAAATAGCTGGCGCCCGCGAGAGCAATGGATGGAGACGCAAAGGCGATGAGCGCGGCCAGAAGGCCGGCGCGAAATGATGGAAGCGGCAAAGAAATTCGGCTCCGACGGAGCCCCCCGCTCGACCCTGTGATGGGCAATTGCGGAAAGTTTGTGTCACGGCCCGGTCATCTGCGGACGCGCATCATACACCGAGTCGGTCACAGAAACCTGTGCCAAAACCGAGCAAATCAGCCCGGGGGGACTCATGGGTTTAAGTACTTGTTAACCTTAGAAGTCGGATCATCCACAGAAGAAAGCCTTGGATGCGTCCGGTACCGCGGTCCCCGGAATCAAACACCCGGTGTACGGTCCTCGCCACTGGACGACTCGTGGGCTCTCTGCGTGCGGCAGTTCACTGAAGTACTCGCGTATCGAGGCGGAGCGCTTGTTCCGCCAGCCCTCCAACGCGTCGCCAAAGCGGGATTCTTTGCCAAATGGCCCTTCTCCTCGAAGTCGAACCGGACCGGAACGTTCACCCCGTGGACATCATCGAGCACATCGCTTCGATCAATGACTGGAATTTCGAGCGGCAGGATGCCGACGAGATTTCCATCTCCGTCCGCGGCGGCTGGAGCGACTACCATGTGTCGTTCAACTGGATGGAGGACCTCGAGTCCCTGCACATCGCCTGCGCCTTCGACCTCAAGGTGCCCGAGCCGCGCCGTGCCGAGGTCAAGCAGCTGATCGCGCTCGTCAACGAGCAGCTCTGGATCGGCCATTTCGACATCTGGAATCACGAGGGCGTGGTGCTGTTCCGCAATTCGCACCTGCTCTCGGGTGGCGCCGAAGTCAGCCCGCAGCAATGCGAGGCGCTGCTGCGCTCGGCCACCGATTCCTGCGATCTCTACTATCAGGCCTTCCAGTTCGTGGTATGGGCTGGCAAAAGCGCGGCAGACGCGCTCAGCCAGGTCATGTTCGAAACGGTAGGCGAAGCTTGAATCTATCCGATATCGGTCCCGTCGTTCTTGTCGGGGCAGGGAAAATGGGTCTGGCGATGGCGCGCGGCTGGATTGCCGGCGGGCTGCCGCCCGACCAGCTCGTGCTGATCGATCCCAAGCCGGGCGAGCCGACCGTGGCCTTCGCCGCCGAACACAATATCCGCCTGCTTGAAAGTCCTATCGGCATCCTCACCCATGTCATGGTCATGGCGGTCAAACCGCAGGTCATGAAGGAGGTGATGGCCGAAGTGCAGCCGGCTGTCGGCGCGCAGACGCTGGTGCTCTCGATCGCCGCCGGCATTTCCATCCAGACGCTGAGCCAGGGACTGCAGACCGAACGTGTCGTCCGCGCCATGCCCAATACGCCGGCGCAGCTGGGCAAGGGCATTTCGGGCGCCGTGGGCTACCATATCACCGAGACCGACAAGCTGGTCGCCGATGCGCTTCTGAGCGCGGCCGGCGATGTGCTGTGGTTCGAGGAAGAGGGCAAGCTCGACGCCGTCACCGCCGTTTCCGGTTCCGGTCCGGCCTATGTGTTCTACATGGTCGAGGCGCTGGCCGTGGCCGCCATGCGGCAGGGGCTCGAGCCGGGCCAGGCCATGCAGCTGGCGCGGCAGACCGTCGTCGGCGCCGCCGCGCTGCTCGAGGCGGACTCGCAACCGGCCTCGGTGCTGCGCGAGAACGTGACCTCACCCAAGGGCACCACCTACGCCGCCCTGCAGGTGCTGATGGCGGCCGACGGGCTCGAGCCGCTGCTCGATCGCGCCGTGCTCGCCGCCCGCCTCCGCAGCGAGGAACTCGGTCGTGGCTGAGACCATCAGCTACGACGATTTCCTCAAGGTCGATATCCGCACCGGTACGATCGTCGAGGCCAAGCCGTTCCCCGAAGCGCGCAAGCCCGCGATCAAGCTCAGCATCGATTTCGGCCCCGAGATCGGCATCAGGAAGAGCTCGGCGCAGATCACCGTGCACTACGATCCGGCGTCCCTCGTCGGCCGACAGGTGCTCGGCATCGTCAACTTCCCCCCGCGCCAGATCGGCCCGTTCATCTCCGAAGTGCTGACGCTGGGTTTTGAGGACGAAGCCGGCGCCATCGTGCTGGCGGCGTCGGACAAGCCGGTCCCGAACGGCAAGAAGCTGCTTTAGGCGAGCGAATAGCGAATAGAGCCCGTAGCGAATAGGGCTCTTTCCCTACTCACTATTCGCTACTCGCTATTCACTTCCTACAGCTCGTCCGTCAGCCGCAGCCTATCCAGCAGCCCCCGGTCCTCCGCTTCCACCATGCCCACGAAGAACCGCAGCACGGTCTTCTTGCCGTCGGGGGGCAGGGC
>DASWWF010000058.1:0-8612 GCA_036401035.1 Devosia sp. | reverse complement strand
CAGTGACATCACACTCGACCTCGCAGGCAGGACGGCCAGGTCCATTCGCGCCCACCGCATCAATCCGGACATCGACACCGGCATTGACAGCACTGCCCTTGATGTTTTCGCAGTGACCACGACGTCGGAACTAACGACGGGCAAGCTGAGAGTGCCCAAGGCATCGGTCACTGCCTACGAGATCGAGCTGGGCTGACCAATAGCGAGCTCTGGCCCATGAACGGCAATCTGCCAGAGCTCGCCTTGGCGCGAAACGATGCTGCACCTGCTTGTCTAGAGCTCGATCTGCGCCGCTAGTCGAAGCACGTCATCCGTTTCCACGCCGAGGTAGCGGACGGTTGTCGATCTTGGCATGGCCAAACAGCAACTGCACTGCCCTGAGGTTTCCGGTCTTGCGATAGAGCTGTGCGGCCTTCGTTCTCGGGAGCGAATGCGTTCCGAAACCGCGGTCATCGAGTCCCATGTTGCCGATCCAACGATGAACGATGCCAGCATATTGCCGCACCGAGATGTGCGAGCGATCGTGCGCTTGGCTTCGAAAAGAGGGAAACGAGCGTACTCGGCGCAACACCAACGCCACGATCGGTTGCCATCTCAACCCGACAGTTGGTAACATTTCAGGAAACTTGGACTTCGCGTTGAAGCGTGGGCGAAGCTCAAGTAAGCTATTGAAACTACACGATCATCCAGAATCGATCATCGATGAAGCGGGAAGATCGGTTCTCGCGCAACAGGTGGGACTGACGAAGACCTGGTGACCCCGACGCGATTCGAACGCGTGACCTTGGGATTAGGAATCCCACGCTCTATCCTGCTGAGCTACGGGGCCGCCGATCGCCACATAGCAAAAGCCCCGCCTCCTGCCTACCCACGAACCCCACAGTCATGACCGATCAGCCCCACGTTATTCGCCTGCCGGCCTTCCGGCACTTTGTTTCCTCGCGCGCCCTGTCGGGCATCGCCTTCCAGGGCTCGGCCGTGGCGATCGGGTGGCTGATCTACGACAAGACCCGCAACCCGTTCGATCTGGGGCTGGTGGGGCTGTTCCAGTTCATGCCGATGCTGGTGCTGACCTTCGTTGCCGGGCAGGTGGCGGATCAGTTCGACCGGCGACGCATCGGCTTTATCTGCCAGCTCATCGAGGCGGCGACGATGGGGGTCATCGCGCTGGGCGTCTGGCAGGGGTGGCTCGAGACCTGGGGCATTTTCGCTGCCGTCATGGTGCTGGGCGCGGCGCGCGCCTTCGAGCAGCCGACCATGGCGGCGCTCTTGCCCGGCATCGTGCCCACGGCGCAGTTGCAGAGCGCGGTCGCCACCTCGACCTCGGTGATGCAGACGGCCTTTATCATCGGCCCGGCCGTCGGCGGCCTGCTCTATGGGCTGGGGCCGGTGGTGCCGTTCCTCGCCTCTGGCGTCTTCTTCCTCATCGCCAGTTCCAATGTCATCGCCATCACGCGGCCGGCGGCCATGCCGCCGCGGGGGCCGGTGACCTTCGAGACCGTCTTTGCCGGCGTCGCCTTCATCAGGAGCCGGCCGCTCATGCTGGGCTGCATCTCGCTCGATCTCTTTGCCGTGCTGCTCGGCGGCGCCACCGCCCTGCTGCCGGTCTATGCGCGCGACATCCTTCATGCCGGTCCCTGGGCGCTTGGGTTCCTGCGCATGGCGCCGGCGATCGGGGCGGTGTGCATGGCGCTCTATCTGGCGCGCTTCCCGCTCAAGCACCGGGTCGGCGTGACCATGCTCTGGGCCGTCGGCGTGTTCGGCGTGGCGACGATCGTCTTCGCCTATTCGACCAATATTGCGCTCTCGATCGTCATGCTGGTGGTCCTCGGCGCCTCGGACACGATCAGCGTGGTGATCCGCTCGTCGCTGGTGCAACTGCTGACGCCCGACGAGATGCGCGGCCGGGTGAATGCGGTCAATTCGCTGTTCATCGGCGCCTCCAACCAGCTCGGCGAATTCCGGGCCGGTACGGCGGCAGGCTTCATCGGGCCGGTCGCCGCGGTGGCGGTGGGCGGCATCGGCACCATCGCCATCGTGCTGCTGTGGTCGCGCCTGTTTCCGGCGCTGCGCAAGGTCGACACGCTCTCGGGCTAGCCGGCGCCGCCGTCTTCGGTGGTCATGCTCACGGTCAGGAAGACCGGCCCTTCGTCACCGTCGCGGATGTGGATTTCGATCGGCAGGCCATGCCCGTCGGTCAGGGCATCCTTGACCAGACCTCCCAGGGCTCGGCGGGCCTCGGCCACGGCCTCCTCCATGGTCTTGAATTCCATGCCGTCGGTGTCGCTGGTCAGACCGTTGTGGTCGACGATGTCGAAATAATAGCGATGCATCGCCTAACGCGGCTCCCGTTCAAGGTGGAGGTAACGGGGGTCGAATTCGGCTGCCCGGGACAGCTTTTCCCAATCGACGATATCGATGCGAGCGCCCTTCCAGATCACCAGTTGCTGGTCGCGCATCTCCTGCAGCACGCGGTTGACGTGCACGGAGGAAATGCCAAGGGCGTCAGCCAGTTCCACCTGGGTGATGGGCATCACAAAGCCGCTGTCTTCGGCCTGGCCGATGACCTTGAGGCGCACATGGAGTTCGCAGATCAGATGCGCCAGCCGGGCGAAGGCGGAGAGCCGCCCCAGCCCGACGATCCATTCGCGGTTGATGGCCGCGTCGAGCAGGGTCGAGAGCCACAAGAGCCGCGTCAGGTGGGGATATTGGCGGCTGATCTTTTCGAGATCGGTGTGGTCGAAAGTAATGATGGTGCAGGTCGAGAGCGCGCCGACGCTGTGGTCCATCACCTTGAGCAGGAAGCTGTGGAGATCGACGAAGTCGCCGGGGACATGGATCGCGGTGATCTGCCGCTCGCCGTTCTCCATCAGCCGGTAGCGCGTGCAGTAGCCGTCGGTGACGAGGGTCGATCGCGTGGCGCGCGTGCCCTCCACCACCATGTCACCCCCGGCGGGGATGACACGGGGTGGACCGGCGATCGATCGCAGGGCCTGCCGCTCCTCGGCCGAAAGCTCGTCGCGCGCGGCGAGCCGGGCATAGAGCGGCGTCAGCAGTCGATCGAGCTCATCCATACGCGCGCTACCAGATGGCGTTGTTGGTGGCCGGATCGTCGAGCTGCTTGCCGTCCGGCTTGTCGAGGCCGGCTATGCGACCCATGTCCGCCTCGTCGAGCTCGAAGCCAAAGACATCGAGATTGTCGCGGATGCGCTCGACATGGGTGGATTTGGGGATCGCCACCAGCCCTTCCTGCAGGTGCCAGCGGATGATCACCTGGGCCGGCGTCTTGCCGTGCTTGCGGGCAATCTCGGCAATGACCGGGTCCTCCAGCACCTCACCGCCGCCAAGCGGGGAATAGCTTTCGAGCTGGATGCGGTTCTGGAAGTGGAACTGGCGCACGTCGCGCTGCTGGTAATAGGGATGCGTCTCGACCTGGTTGATGGCCGGCGCCACGCCGGTCTCGTCGATGATCCGGCCCAGATATTCGGGCAGGAAGTTGGAGACGCCGATGGTGCGGACGAGGCCCTCTTCGCGCGCCTTGATGAAGGCCTTCCAGGTCTCGACGTAGTTGTTGTGGGCCGGGATCGGCCAGTGGATGAGGAACATGTCGAGATAGTCGAGGCCGAGGGCCTTGAGGCTCTCCTCGATGCCCTTGCGGGCGTCGGCGCCCATGGATTTGGTGCGGATCTTGCTGGTGATGAAGAGCTGCTCGCGGTCGATATCGGCTTCGCGAATGGCGCGGCCGACGCCGGCCTCGTTGTCGTAGCCCTGGGCGGTGTCGATATGCCGGTAGCCGGCCTGGATCGCCTCGGTCACGGCCTTGGTCACCTCGTCATTGGGCACCTGCCAGACGCCGAAGCCGAGCTGCGGAATGGCGTTGCCGTCGTTGAGCGGCGCAAAGGGCACGCCGCCGGGCAGGGCAACGTCGCGGTCTTGCCCGATCGGGGCGCCTTTGTGGCCTTGGAATGTGGGATCGCTCATGGTCTGCCTCCGAAAAGTTCGTTCGGGGCAAAACCAGCCACCCTGCCATAGGTTGCAGGCCGCGCCCGCCGCCGAGCGCCTCTGCGCCGCGCATGGATCGAAAAGGCCGTTGCCGCGTTGCAACAGCTGCCGCCGGCCTGCCGCAAGTGGATGATTTTCGCCGCAATTCCGTGCAGGCTGGGGGCTGTCGATTTGGGGCGGAATTTGCTGAAGCGGTATGCTCTGGGACTCGCCGTGGCCACGGTAGCCTTGTCCGTGTCGGGTGCCGGCATGGCTTGCGCCGACCTGCGCCCTGGACCCAGGGGCATCGTCGCCGGCGTCACCGATGGCGATACCGTGGTGCTCGACAATGGCCTCGTGGTCCGGCTGATCGGCATGCAGGCGCCCAAACTGCCGCTCGGACGCGATGATTTTCCCACCTGGCCCAAGGCCGAGGAGGCCAAGGCGCGGCTCGAGGCGATGGTGCTCGGCAAGGCGGTCGAAATCCGCCATGGCGGCGCCGAGCGCGACCGGCACGACCGCGTGCTGGGCCAGATGTTCGTCGCCGCCGCCCCCGAGACCTGGGTGCAGCGCCAGATGGTCGCCGAAGGGCTGGCCCGGGTCTATTCGTTCCCTGACAACCGCGCCTGCCTTGCCGAATTGCTCGCTGCCGAGAGCCACGCACGCACGATGAAGCTTGGCATCTGGGCCGATCCCTACTACACGGTTCGGCGTGCGGACCGGCCTGCCGCTATCTCCCAGCGCGCGGGCCAATACGAACTTGTCGAAGGGCGGGTGCTGCTGGCCGAAAAGTCCGGCGGGCGCGTGTTTCTCAATTTCGGTCGCTACTGGAAAGAAGACTTCACCGCCGTGATCGAGCCGAGGGCGCTTCGCCTCTTCGCCGATTCCGGCTTCGACCCGCTTGTGCTCGAAGATGCATTGGTGCGGGTCCGCGGGTGGGTGGACGACCGGGATGGTCCACGCATCGAGATCACGCATCCCGAGCAGATCGAGGTTCTGGCCGCGCGATGATGGCTTTGCGTCGCATCATTTCCAACACCCATGCCGCAGTGCCGGTGGCGCTGCTGTTCGCGCTCGCCGGTTGCACCAGCTTCGGGCCCAATATCGCCGTGCAGCAGACGCAGGGGCAGAATGCACCGGTCGTGCAGACCAGCTCGGATCCCGAGGAAGACGTCATCGGGGCGCGCGAACATCCGCGCATCGTCGCCTCCTATGGCGGCGTCTATGACGACCTGCGGGCCCAGAAGATGCTGGCGCGGATCGTCAGCCGGCTGCTGATCGCCGCCGACCAGCCGAGCGCGCGCTTCACCGTCACCATCCTCGATACCTCCGAGGTCAACGCCTTCGCGCTGCCGGGCGGCTATATCTACGTCACCCGCGGCATCCTGGCGCTCGCCTCCGATACCAGCGAGCTGGCCGCCGTGCTGGCGCATGAAATCGCCCACGTGGTGCTCAAGCACGCCCGCGCCCGCACCAACCGGGTGCGCACCAACGAGATCGTCGACAAGGTGGTCACCGGCGTCTTCGGCGGCAATGTCGAGACCGACCAGTCATCGAACAAGGCCAAGATGCAGCTCGCGGCGTTCAGCCAGCAGCAGGAACTGGCGGCCGACAAGGAAGGCATCCAGATTTCCGGCAAGGCCGGGTTCGATCCGCATGCGGCGGCCCGGTTCCTCGGCGCCATGAGCCGGTTCGCCAAGTTCTCGGCCGGCGATGCCGACCAGGCCGACGATTTCCTCTCCTCGCACCCCTCGACGCCCGACCGTATCCAGAAGGCCATCGAGAATGCCCGCTCCTCATTCGGCGCCCCGGGCCTCGGCGAGACCGACCGCGCCGGCTATATGGATGGCATCGAGAGTCTGGCTTTCGGCGACAGCCCCAACCAGGGCGCCATTGTCGGCCAGCGCTATATCCAGCCGTCGCTCAAGTTCACCTTCACGGTGCCCAACAATTATACGCTGCAGTCTTCCAAGGGCGCGGTGGTGGGTGTGGCCGGCGATGGCGAGGCGGTGCGCTTCGACAGCGCCGTGGTGCCCAAGTCGATGGCGCTCACCGACTATCTCAAGTCGGGCTGGATCGCCGGGCTGCAGCCGGCCACGGTCAAGAAGGAAAGCTTCAACGGCATCGACATGGCCTCGGGCGTCGCCGTCACCGACCAGTGGAACTTCCGGGTCGCGGTGGCGCGCCTCGGCGATCAGGTGTTTCGCTTCATCTTTGCGGCCAAGTTCACCAGCCCGGCCTTCGAGAAAGCCGCGACGGATACGCTCAAGAGCTTCCGCGCGACTACCGACAAGGACCTGACGCTGGTCCGGCGTCTGCTGATCAAGACCGTGGTCGCCGGCAATATGGACACGGCGGATTCGCTGGCCCGCCGGATGAACACGCTCACCCGCGGCAGCGAGCTCTTCTACATTCTCAACAACCTCTACCCCGGCGATCCGGTGCAGAGCGGCGAGAAGTACAAGATCGTCGTCTTCCAGTAGGGCGCCTAACCCCGCCGCTCGGTCATCGCGCCGTAAACCAGGCTGCGCAGCACGCGCGGAATGCGGAAGTGATGCGGTGAACTCGTCACCTGCGTCATGAACACCACCGCCAGCTCTTCGGTGGGGTCGACCCAGAACTGGCTCATCATCGCGCCCGACCAATAGAAGTCGCCGCGGCTGCCGAGCGCGTGCTTCTGGCCGGGGTCGAGCGTCACGCCGCAGCAGATCGAGAACCCATCGGTCTCGGTCCGCATCTGCATGCCGCGGCCCGGGACATACATCTCGCCCAGCGTCTTGCCGCCGGGCAGCATGTTGGTCGAGAACAGCGCCACCGATGCGGGGCTCAGGATGCGGACGCCGTCGAGCGCGCCGCCGCCGAGCAGCATGCGGCAGAACCGCATGTAGTCGCTGGTGGTCGAAACGAGACCCGCGCCGCCTTCCTCAAAGCTTGGCTCCACGGTGTAGAGGGAGGTCCTGCGATCGTCCCGGGTCAGCCGGCCGCCCTTGATCTCATAGGCGGTGGTCAGCCGGTCGAGCTTTTCCGCGACGCAATGATAGGCCGTGTCGCTCATGCCGAGCGGCTCGAACAGCCAGGTGCGCAGGAACTCGCTATAGCGCAGGCCCGAGACGATCTCGACGATGCGCGCCAGCACATCCATCGACATCGAGTAGTTCCAGCGCTCGCCGGGCGAGAACTCCAGCGGAATCCCGCCCAGCGCCGCCGTCATTGTCTTGAGCCCGCCGGGCAGGTCGCGCCGGTTGATATTGGCTTCGAGATAGGCAGTGTCGACCGGCGAGGCGTTCATCCACTCATAGGTGAGCCCGGACGTGTGGGTGGCGAGATCGACGATCCGCATCGGGCGGGCTGGTGGCCGGGTGCGGTAGGCGCCGCGCCCGCCGGCCTCGTAGACGCCGAGCGTGCCGAAGGCGGGGATGAAGCGCGAAACGTCGTCGTCGAGGTCGATCAGTCCCTCTTCCATCAGCATCAGCAGCGCCACGCCGGTGATCGGCTTGGTCATCGAATAGATGCGGAAGATCGCGTCCTCGCGGATCGGGGTGCGGCGCTCGACGTCGAGCCAGCCCCACATGCCGCTATGGGCCAGTTCGCCGCCGCGCCAGATCTGGATCGCCGCATTGGGGATGTCGCCGGCCTCGACATAGTGCTGCTTCAACACCCGATCGAGCCGGCCCAGCCGTTCGGCCGAGAACCCTGCGTGGTCGCCCATTATTCGCCCTCCCATTCCGGGCGGAGCCTAGCGACTACTCCGCCTTGCGCAAAGGCAGACGAAGGGCCTGTCCGGGATGGATCGTCCAGCTGGGGCCGAGCAGCTTGTAGCGGTTTGCCGCGAGGATCGGGCCGATCCGCTTGGCGCTGCCATAGGCTCGCCGGGCGATGCGTTCGAGCGTATCGCCGGGGCGGACGATGTAGACGGTGAACTCGGGTCCGTACCCCGCCATGTCGGGCACGCCGTCGCCATCGATGTCGAGATCGAGTTCGGGCGCCACCGGCTTCAGTGTTCCGGGCCGATAGGCCTTGGCCTCGGGCAGGTTTTCGGACCGCTCGCGCCAGCGGCGGCGGGCGATGGGGCTGATCTCGTGCAGCCGCAATCGCCCCGGCTTGCGGTCGGCATGCGGCAGGTTGTCGAGAATAAAGCCGATCGGGCTGAAGCGCGCCGCCCGGTTGGCCAGCGCCTCCGCATGCGACGAACTCAGCCGGTAGAGATGCGAATCCGGCGCGGCGTCGAGGTCCAGCCCGGCATGGCGGGCGCCGTCCCAGATCCAGTCCAGCGCCTGGTCGGAAAGGCCGCGCCGCTCGCCGCCGCCACCCACCGATCCATGCGCGCCCGGGAACCACACCTGCTGGTAGGGCGCGTCCGGCCGGTCCGGCTCCACGCCGCGCTGGCGGTTGAGATCGTCGAGGTTCTCCCAGAGCGTCGGCTCGAAATCGACCTTGTGCTCGTCGATGGCCACGGCATGTCGCGCATGCTCGACCACGGGCGACAGGCTGACATCGTGGAACTGGTGCATTTTGTTGAAGGCATTGGCCATGACGATGTAGCGCGGAATGCCGAGCGCCCCGACCGTATCCCAGACGCCGAGATATTTGATGCTGAGCGTCGGCCGTGAGCCGCGCACATAGCCCGAGAC
>DASWWF010000057.1:0-1998 GCA_036401035.1 Devosia sp. | reverse complement strand
TCGGCGAGGCGCGGATTGGTGAGGCCGTGGTCCTTCAGCACCTGCGCCATGCGGTCGCGCGAGCCCTCCGACCAGCAGGCGACGATGGTCTTCCGCCCTGCCCGGCTCTGGCTTTGCAGGTAGGTGACGACCGACTCGAAGAGATTGACGTCCTGCGCCTGCCGCTCGGCCGCAAAGGTGCGGGCCACGCGGCCGCCGGCATCGTCGCTGCGGCTCTCGTCCGGCGAAGCGAAGGGCGAGAGCTGCGTGACGATGGCGCCCTTGGTCAGGGTGAACGGATCGGCGTCGATTTCGTAGAGCAGATCGGGCTGGATCGGCTTGTAGGGCGCGCCGGACGTCGCGGCGTTCTTGACCGTCTGCGCCTGCTCGCGGGCGTCGAAATAGTCCTTCACCTGCTTCTGGCGATCGGCGAACGATTCTCGCGCCTGTTCGTCAAAGAGGAAGGGCGCGGTGCCGGTATAGTCGGCGAGGCCATCCATATGGTCGAAGAAGAACGGCAGCCAGTGCTCGACGCCCGGGTAGCGCTGCCCGGCGCTGACCGCGGCATAGAGCGGGTCGTCGACCGTGTTGCCGCCGAAGGCCGCGGTATAGCGCTGGCGGAAGCGCTTGATCGATTCTTCGTTGAGCAGCACCTCGCTCATCGGCGCCAGCGCGATGCGCTTCAAGTTACCCGTGGTGCGCTGCGTGTCCGGGTCGAAGGTGCGGATGGTTTCGAGCTGGCGGCCGAAGAAATCGAAGCGCAGGGGCGTTTCCATGCTGGCCGGGAACAGGTCCACGAGGCCGCCGCGCACCGCGAATTCGCCCGCCTCGCGCACCGTCGGCACGCGCAGATAGCCGTTGTCGGCGGCCCATTCGATCAGCTTGTTGCTGTCCACCACCTGCCCGGCCGCCGCGGCAAAGGACATGCCGGCGACGACGTCCACCGGCGGCAGCTTCTGGATCAGCGCGTTGACGGCGGTGAGGACGATGGCGCCTCTGGTGCTCTCGCTGGTCAGCGTCGAGAGCGCCGTCATGCGGGCCGCGATGGTGACGCCGTTCGGCGACACGCGGTCATAGGGCAGACAGTCCCAGGCCGGCAGCGTCAGCACCGTATGGCCCGGCATCAGTTGCGCCAGCACGTCCGCCATGCGCTGCAGCCGGCGGCCGTCGCGGGCGACGAATACGGCTGCAACCCGTGCATCCGGGTCGGCGGCCAGCCGCGCCTCCACCTGGCGCGCCAGCACCACCGGCTGCATGCCATCGGGCACATTGGTCAGAATGCGGTCGGCGCGGATATCGGTCATTTGGCAATCCGGAAGGCGATGATTTCGGCGAGCAGCGGACCGTCGACAGTCCGGGGCACGGGCTCCTGGCCCATCACCCACTTGAGAAGGTCGGTATCCTCCTCGTCCATAAGTGTCTCGAGCCGCAGAAGTTCAGCCTCGCCAAGCCCGTCGGCATGTGCGTCCGCGTAGGGCCCGAGCACCAGGTCCATTTCCTTGGTGCCCCGATGCCACGCCCGGTACTTCAACCGGCGTCGGCGCATAGCAATGTCTTCACCGGCGTCTTTTGAGGGGGCCATGAACGGGTCGTCTCTCGCGATTTGAGCTTTGTACTTATTCTGTTCCTGTGAGTTTGTCAGCCCAATGCAACGATGAATTTCCACCGGCGGTAGTGTCACCTCCCCCCTTGCGGGGGAGGGTCAGGGTGGGGGGTACGGGAGCCGGGGAATGTGCCCGAGACCACTTGCCCCACCCCGACGTCACTGGCCCATCCACCCCCACCCCTGTCCCCTCCCCGCAAGGGGGAGGGAGACCTGACTGCATTCCTTGGCGCGAGTACCTTCCCCCCTTCCATCCATGCCCTATAAAGAGCCATGGCTCGCCCTGCGTCGCTCGATCCGCTGTTTCGGTCGCTCCACTCCATCAAGGGGGTGGGGCCGCAATTGTCGGCGTTGCTGACGCGGTTCTTCGGCGCGCCGGAGGGGCAGGAAGCGGTAGCGCTGGACCTCCTGATGCA
>DASWWF010000056.1:0-4241 GCA_036401035.1 Devosia sp. | reverse complement strand
AGCCGGCCGAAGGCAAAATCGCTCCAGTGGAGCGATTTTAGGGGAGAAGGCCATGAGGGCTACGCCCGAATGGCTCGGACCACCCGCAGGGTGGTGGAGGGGGCGCAGCCTCTAGGCAAACACGCTCGCGCCGCGGTCCGCCGTCCCAACCAGAGCCCGGAAGCCGGCAAAGAGCTCCCGGCCCATGCCGAAGTGCTCGTTGCGCAGATCTTCCGTCGCCGGTGTGCGAGACCGGAATTCGCGCTCGTCGCCGAGGAAGGTCAGGGTGCCCTCGTTGGCGTCAAGGCGGATGAGGTCGCCGTCACGGATCTTGCTGATCGGGCCGCCGTCGATGGCTTCGGGCGTCACGTGGATGGCGGCGGGCACCTTGCCGGAGGCGCCGGACATGCGGCCGTCGGTCAACAGCGCGACCTTGAAGCCGCGGTCCTGCAGGATGCCGAGCTGCGGGGTGAGCTTGTGCAGCTCGGGCATGCCGACCGATTTCGGCCCCTGGAAGCGGACGACGGCAATGACGTCGCCGTTGAGTTCACCAGCCTTGAACGCTGCCTGCAGGCCATCCTGCGAGTGGAAGACGCGGGCCTTGGCTTCGACCACGCGGTTTTCGGGTTTCACCGCCGAAACCTTGATCACCGAGGCGCCGAGATTGCCGCGCAGCAGCTTGAGGCCACCATTCTGCGAAAAGGCGGCCGAGACCGGCGCCAGGATCTTCGCATTGCCCGATTCCTTGGGCGAGGGCTCGAAGGTGAGCTTGTCCTCGATCAGCTTGGCTTCGACGGCATAGTTCGACAGGCCACCGCCCCAGACAGTCTTGACGTCGTCGTGCAGATAGCCGGCATCGAGCAGTTCGCGGATCAAGAAACCCATGCCGCCGGCGGCGTGGAAGTGGTTCACGTCGGCAATGCCGTTGGGATAGACGCGGGCGAGCAGCGGCACCACGTCGGAGAGCTCCGACATATCCTCCCAGGTGATGTGAATGCCGGCCGCGGCCGCGATGGCGACAAGGTGCAGCGTGTGGTTGGTCGAGCCGCCAGTGGCGAGCAGGCCGACCAGGCCATTGGTGATGGCCTTTTCGTCGACGATGTGGCCGATCGGCGTGTAGTCGTTGCCCTCGGCGGTGAGCGACAAGGCACGCTTGGTTGCCTCGCGGGTCAGCGCGTCGCGCAGCGGGGTGCCGGGATTGACGAAGCTGGCGCCGGGCAAATGCAGGCCCATGATTTCCATGAGCATCTGGTTGGAATTGGCGGTGCCGTAGAAGGTGCAGGTGCCGGGCGAGTGGTAGGACTTGGCCTCGGACTCGAGCAGTTCGGCGCGGCCGACCTTGCCCTCGGCATAGAGCTGGCGGACCTTGGCCTTTTCGTCGTTGGAAATGCCGGTGGGCATCGGGCCGGCGGGCACAAAGACGGCCGGCAGGTGGCCGAAGGTCAGCGCGCCGATCATCAGACCGGGAACGATCTTGTCGCAGATGCCGAGATAGACGGCGGCGTCGAACATGTTGTGGCTCAAGGCGATGGCCGTCGACATGGCGATGACGTCGCGGCTGAACAGCGAAAGGTCCATGCCCGGCTGGCCCTGGGTGACGCCGTCGCACATGGCGGGCACGCCGCCGGCGACCTGCGCGGTGGCGCCGATCGAATTGGCCGCCTCTTTGATGATGTCGGGATAGAACTGATAGGGCTGATGGGCGCTCAGCATATCGTTGTACGACGTGACGATGCCGAGGTTCAGGGCCTTGTTGCCGGCCAGTTTGGCCTTGTCGGCTGGAGCGCAGGCGGCGAAGCCGTGCGCGAGGTTGCCGCAGGAAAGAGAGGAGCGGTAGACGCCTTTCTGTCTCTGCGCCTCGATACGGCCGAGATAATCCCGGCGCGTTTGGGCACTCCGAGCCGCGATACGGTCGGTGACGTCCTGGATGGACTTACGGACAGACATTTCAGTTGCTCCTAGCGGCGTGTCCGTCGAATTACGGACACCAGAAAACGGTGACTGGCCTCTGTTCCTGACGCAAAACGGCGCGGACGGGCATGTCGGCGACGTCGCCATCGCCCAGCGCCTTGTCCAGAACCTCTGCCTTCTCGTTCCCCTCGATATGCAGATAGAGCGCATCCGCGGCCAGAAGGCGGCGGAGCGTGAGCGTGACCCGCGGCTCGCCGGCTCCGGGTGCACGAATGGCCAGAACCGGGCCCTCGACCGTCAGCGCCTCGTCGAGCGTGTCGCCGCCCGGAAAGAAGGACGCGGTATGGCCGTCATTGCCCATGCCGAGAATGGCCGCATCGAGCACCGGGATCGCGGCAATAGCGGCGTTCGCCTTGGCGATGCCGGCGGCGTCGGGTTCGGCGCCACCCTGCCAGAGCGGCACGAAGGCGGCGGCAGCAGCCTGGCCCTGCAGCAGGTTGGCTTTCACCAGCCGGGCATTGGAGCGATCCGAGCCTTCATCGACCCAGCGCTCGTCGACCAACGTCACGGTGACCTTGCCCCAGTCAACATCGGTGCGCTGGCTCAGGGCGCGGAAGAACCGGGCCGGGGTTGAGCCGCCGGAGACGGCGAAAGCTGCCCTGCCCCGGGTGGCGATGCCGGCGTTGAGATTGGCGACGACGGCATCGGCCAGCGCCAGCGCCAGTTCGTCCTTGTCACCGAACGTGCGCCGGATTGGACTCAACGGTCGTCCTCGTGCCAGGTGCGGCCGTCGCGCTCGATCAGCGCAATGGCGCCGGTCGGGCCCCAGGTGCCGGCCGTATAGGGCTGCGGCGAGTCCGAAGCGCCATCCCAGGCCTCGCGGATCGGGTCGACCCAGCGCCAGGCGGCTTCGAGTTCGTCGCGGCGCATGAACAGGGTCTGGCTGCCGCGGATGACGTCGAGCAGCAGCCGCTCATAGGCCTCGGGCGTCCGCTCGGTGAAGGTCTGGGCAAAGCTGAGGTTGAGCGGCACTTCGCGGAGGCGCATGCCGCCCGGACCCGGATCCTTGATCATCAGGAAGAGTTTCACGCCCTCGTCGGGCTGAATGCGGATCACCAGCCGGTTGGGCTTGGGCGCGCCTTCGGCATGGTCGAACATCGAGTGCGGGATATTGCGGAACTGGATGACGATTTCCGAAGCGCGGCCGGCCATGCGCTTGCCGGTGCGGATGTAGAAGGGCACGCCGGCCCAGCGCCAGTTCTCGATCTCGGCCTTCAAGGCCACGAAGGTCTCGGTGCGCGAGCCCTTCTTGTCCTCGGGCAGTTCGTCCTGGTAGCCGGCGACCGAAGCGCCATCGACCGAACCGGCGCGATACTGGCCGCGCACGGTGAACTTGCCGACATCACCATTGGTGATGGGTTTTAGCGACCGCAGCACCTTGAGCTTTTCGTCGCGCAGCGCATTGGCGGCGTCGGAAGCCGGCGGCTCGAGGGCAACGAGGCAGAGGAGCTGGATGATGTGGTTCTGCATCATATCGCGCAGCGCACCGGACTCGTCATAGTAGCCGCGGGTGCCGGCGCCGACGCTTTCGGCCACGGTGATCTGCACGTGATCGATATGGGCCGAATTCCAGATCGGCTCGAACATGATGTTGGCAAAGCGCAGCGCCAGCAGGTTCTGCACCGTCTCTTTGCCGAGATAGTGGTCGATGCGGTAGACCTGATCTTCCTTGAAGATCTTGGACACTTCGTCGTTGATCTGCTCGGACGATTCCAGGTCGTGGCCCAGCGGCTTTTCGATCACCACGCGGGCGTCGCGGCGGTAGTACTTCTTTTTCTGGATGTACTCGCAGGTCGGCCCGAACAGATCGGGAGCAATGGCGAGATAGAAGGCGCGGACGATCTTGGGATCATCGCGCAGGCCCTTGATGTCGCCCCACTTCTTCTCATCCGAGACGTCGTTGGAGACGTAGGAGATGATCGAGACGAAGCGATCGATGGTCTTGGCGTCCTGATATTCCTTTTCGACGAACTGTGCGATGGCATCGCGCGCCGCCTTCTGGAACTCGGCGTCGGTCAGCGCCGAGCGGGAAACGCCGATGATGCGGCTCTGCTCGTCGAACTGGCCGGACTGGAAGCGATGGTAGAGCGCCGGCAGCAGCTTACGCTTGGTGAGGTCGCCGGTGGCGCCGAACACCACGTAATCGAAGGGCTGGACCGGAATGATGCGGCTGGACACGCTCTGTTGTCTCCGTTCGAAGTGGTTCATGCGCTCTTGTTCTGCCTGGCAAGAATGACGGCGCCATGCAGCGGCTCATGCTGCGGGCGCACGATGAAGTCGCCGTAACGCTG
>DASWWF010000055.1:0-5293 GCA_036401035.1 Devosia sp. | reverse complement strand
TCGGCCGCGATCCTCGGTCGCATCCCGGCCGGCCGCTGGGGGCAGCCGAGCGATATCGGCGATGCCACCGTCTTCCTTTTATCCAATGCTTCCAACTACATGCACGGCGCGATCGTCCCGGTGGACGGCGGCTGGCTGGCGAGGTGAATGATGTCCGACCCCAAACTCTTTGCGCAACCCGGCGACGGCAAGGTCACCCAGCTCGATGGCTCCTCCCGCCGCGTCATCCTCTCGTTGCCCGAGCTGATGCTGGTGGAATTCACCTTTGAAAAGAACGGCATAGGCGCACTTCACAGCCATCCGCACATCCAGTCGAGCTACGTCGCCGAGGGTGTTTTCGAGGTCACCATCGACGGCGTCACCCAGACCATCGCCAAAGGCGGCGCCTATATCGTCCCGCCCAACCTGGTGCATGGGGTCAAAGCCCTCGAGGCCGGCAAGCTGATCGACAGCTTCACCCCCGTCCGCGAGGATTTCCTCTAGGTCGCGGATCGATAAAACTCTCATAAAATCAAAGCATTCCCGGTTTCCACATGGCGGCCGGGAAAACCCGAGATGTGAGTTCACATTTTGGAACGACACCGCCAGTGTCGCCATTGCCCACTCGTTTTGCGACATCCATTTAGGGGGCGGCGCCTTGCAGCATGAATATCGCGGTCATCGCATCTACCTGTTCCAGGCAGAGCGATGGACGGCAGAGCTTGTCGAACTGGCGACCGGCACCCTGCTTCCCACCAAGCTAACTGCCGCTGAAGACGAGAGTTTTCACGCGCTGGCCACCCGTGCCCGCAAGCTCGTCGACCTCTATCTCGATGTCGACACTGGCGTTACTCGCGTCCTCGGCCCGGTCCGGCCGTGGCAGACCATTCTAGCGCCAGCTCCGTCCGCTCGCCGGGCGTGACCGCCATGCGCTAGTTTATTGTGATCGCGGTGCGCTCGCCGGCCTTTACGCGCACTGTCTTGTCCCGCTCCGACCCATCCGGCCGACGCGCCATCACCCGGTACTCGCCGGCCGGCACCGTCGCGGTGCGTTCGGCGCCGTAGCCATAGCCGAGCTGCTGCCCATACTGGTCGAAGATCTCGATCGTCTCGGCGCCCGGCGAGGTCGCGGCGAGGACGCCGGCATCGAGCACGAGCTCGACCGTCTGCGTCGTGCCGGCGCGGACGGTGAACTGCGTCTCGGCCTCCACCTGGTCGAACCGCACCGTGGCGACATAGTCGCCCGGCGGCAGATCGAGAGCCGCGTCGGCGCCGTAGGCGCTGCCGAGTTCCTCGCGGTAGCCGTAGAGATCGGCGGTGGCGGCGACGATGGAAAAGCTCAGCGCGGAATCCTCGACCCTGAGGCCCGGGACCAGCGCGGCGGTGAGGCTGACATGGCCGACGGCGACCGAGATATCGCGAACGACCTCCTCGCCGGCGGCGACGGTGATCGCCTCGCTGGCCTTGGCGCTGCCGATGGTCACCTCGGTGCCGATCGTGCCGGCCGGGACGTAAAGCACTGTTTCGCCGTAGTTTGTCACCGCCTCGCCGCTCGGGAAGGTGGTGGTGACATAGGCATTGGCGTCGGGCTCGCCGCTGGCGCCGAGCGGGCGGATGGTGAGTTTGCCGGCATCGAGCACCATGCGGGGCGCGGCCAGGGTGAACGCATCAACGGTGATTTGTGACTCCGCCGTCGCATAGCCCAGCTTGGCCCGGGCGGTGTAGCTGCCGGGTTCGAGAAGGGCAGTCCAGTCAAGGCCATAGCCGCCCGCGACATACTCGTCGCCGCGCTTGATCTCCCAGTTGATCTGGGCATCGGCCGGCAGCGGCGCGGCGCCTTCGGCCAGCACCACCTCGGGGTCGAAATTGACCGCCAGCGGTTCTGGCGGCGGCGGGGGCATCTCCTGGTTGGCGGCGGCGTACATGGAGGCGGTCAGCGCGCGGCTGAACGCCTTGTTGTCGCCGCTGCTAAAGCTTTGGCCGCCGGTCGCTTTTGCGATGCAGCTGAGCTGCTCGCCCTCGATGTCGGAAAGGCCGAAGCCGATGAGATGGGCGGTGAAATCGCGGCCTTTGGCTTCTAGGTCGCGGGCCACGGCGCAGACGTCGCCGCCGCAGCTGTCGAGGCCGTCGACCAGCATCACCACCGTTGCCTTTTCCCGTGTGTAATCAAGCGTTTCAGCCGACTTTCGCAAAGCGTCGGCGATCGAAGTCCTGCCCAGTGGCAGGATGCCGGCAGCGGCTGCGGTGATGGCGCCGCCGGTGTCGCGGCCGACCGGCACGAGAGTGGTGACGTCGTTGCAGGCGCCTTTGGCGCTGGTGCCGAAGGCAGCAAGGCCCAGTTCCAGTCCCGGCGGCAGCGCCGCCAGAACCTCGTCAAGTGTCTGGCGCAGCGTCACAATCCGCGGCACGCCGCCGAGCTGGGCATACATCGAGCCCGAGGCGTCGAGCACCAGCATGGCGCGTTCGGCGGCGGCAGCGGGGAGGGCGAGGCAGACGGAAAGAATGAGGGCGCAGAGCAAGCGCATGGGAGGCTCCGGAAACGAAGCCGCCTTTCTTTCGTCTGCGCGATGAACGCTAGATGAACGCCAGAACCGCGCGAATTCGCGTATCGATATCAGCGGGTTGGACGAAATCGAGCTCAAAACCATAGCGCCGGTAGACCTTTTCATGCACCGCCTCGAAGCGGATGGAGTCCTCGAGCCCGATCTGCCGCGCCTCGGTCTTCTGGACAAAGCCCAGCAGCAGGACGAAGACGACGCGGGGCTCGAACAGCTCCCTTGCCTCCACTATCGCTCGCTCCAGCAGCGCGGGGATTGGATAGCCGAGAAATTCCGCGAGAGCGGCGGTGCAGATCACCGAGCGGTCATGGAACTGCACCGGGCCCGTTGTGGCGCTTTTCGCCCGCTGCAGCTGCAATTGCGTAATCATTTCAATGAATTGCGGCTGCTCGTGGGGGCGTAAGTGGCCGCGCGCCTGTTCGAGCGCGATGACGTCGGTGGCGGCTTCTTCGACCACCGGATAGCCGAGCCGCTCCAGTTCGCGGATCAGCACGGTCTTGCCGGCGCCCGGAGCACCGGTGAGGATGATGCGTTTCATGGGTAAGTCCCTGATGTGAATGTACAATCGCCACTAGACAGAGTCGTGGCGTCACGGGAATCGGTGGGGGGAAGGACCTGGGGCGGCGCGGGCGGCTAACGCGAGGCGTCAGGCCAGGGAGGCGCGGCGGCGAGGCGGGGGAACGATGCGGCAGCGAGGGCCCGGCGTCAAGCCGGACCGAATTTCCGCACCGCGTCGAGCGCCAGTCCCAGCCCCACGCTGCCGAAGGCGTCGGTGGCGACGGCGCGTGCCGCCGGCAACAGCTCGCGGATACGGGCGGAGACGGCCGGCACCTGCGTCGAGCCGCCGGTGAGGATCAGCGTATCGATCTGGTCGGCGCTGACCTCGGCATCGGCGAGCGCCGCCCGGATGGTGCGATCGATGCGATCGACCGAGTCCTCCAGCGCCGCCGAGAAGTCGGTCCGGGCGATGGTGGTCTCGATAACTGCCTCGTGAGTTTCAAACGAAAAGGCGGTTTCGGCGTGGTCGGTGAGTTCGATCTTGGCCTCCTCGACCCGGCCGGCGAGGCGATGCCCGAGCCGCTCGGAGACCACCGAGATCATCTTTTCCACCAGTTCCGGATGCGCCGCCTCGCGCTCGGTCGAACGCAGTTCGAGCAGCGTCTTCTGGTTGTAGAGCCGGTTGATGCGGTGCCAGGTGGCCAGATCGTAATAGGGCGCCGACGGAAGCGGCCGCTTGCCGTCCGCCGTCTCGGTGCGATAGCCGAGCAGCGGCATCACTTTCCTCAGCGACAGCAGCCGGTCGAAATCGGTGCCGCCGACATGGACGCCCGCGGTGGAGAGAATGTCGGCCCGGCGGTCGGTGGACCGGGCCCGCTCCGGCGACACGCGGATCACCGAAAAGTCCGAGGTGCCGCCGCCGATATCGATCACCAGCCCGAGCTCCTCGCGCGTCACCTGCTGCTCGTAGTCGAGCGCCGCGGCGATCGGCTCGAACTGGAACTCGATATTGCGGAAGCCTTGCCCGCGCGCGGCGGATTCGAGCTGCCCCTGCGCTTCGGCATCGGCCGCGTCGTCATCGTCGACAAAGCGCACCGGCCGGCCGAGCACGACAGTGTCGATCTCGTCGCCGAGCTGCGCATTGGCCCGCGTCCGCACCTCGGCAATGAAGGTGCCGAGAATTTCCGCGAACGACACGGCGCGCCGCTTGATGCGCGTGGTGTCGGAAAAGAGGCTGGTGCCGAGCACGCTCTTCAAGGACCGCATCAGCCGCCCGTCGGCGCCGGTCACATATTCGGAGACCGCGGCGCGACCAAAATGCGCGCTCTCGTCCTCGAAGGAAAAGAAGATCACCGACGGCAGCGTCACGCTCTGGCCTTCGAGCGGCAGCAGCCGCGGCGGCGCATTGCCGCCCGCCACCGCAAAGGTCGAATTGGAAGTGCCGAAATCCATGCCGCAGTGAAGCGTCATCGTCATGCTCTCTCAAACGGGGAGCCGTGGCCGGGCACATGGTCGGTCATCGGGCGGGCGGGTGAAATCGGAGATTTTGGCGGGGGAGTCAAGGTGCCCGTTGCCGCAAGCGGGATGGTGCCGTCGGCGGAGGGTGGGCCGGGATGTTTCCCTATACTCGGTGTCATCCCTGCGGAAGCAGGGACCCACCAATCCGCTCGAGTGGAGGAGAGATGGGTCCCGGGTCAGGCCCGGGATGACAACTGGTGGATGGGAGAGAACGAGACTCGGCCAAGGAATGCGCCCCCTCCACCAGCCTGCGGCTGGTCCCCCTCCCCCGTTTCACGGGTGAGGATCAGCTGGGGCACGATCTCGGCGTGATCCTCCCCCGCTGGCGGGGGAGGGGGACCGGCGGAGCCGGTGGAGGGGGCGCCACCGAGCCAGTTACATCCCTGTCCCCGCTTGCGCGGGCCCATGCACCACACCTAAATCCAAGCCATGACCGATGCTCCCGCCCCGCAGTCCAATGTCACGGTGAAGACCGAAATCGTGGTCATTGGCGCGGGGCAGGCCGGCCTCAGCTCGGCCTATCACCTCAAGCAGCGTGGGCTGACCGCCGGGCGCGGCTTCATCGTGCTCGATCAGGCGCCCACCGCCGGTGGGGCGTGGCAGTTCCGGTGGCCGTCGCTGACGCTCTCCACCGTCAACCGCGTGCACGACCTGCCGGGCATGGCGTTTTCCGAGGCCGTGGACACCAGCAAGGAACAGGTGGAGGCCGCGGTCGCGGTGCCGCGTTACTTCGCCGAATA
>DASWWF010000054.1:0-7743 GCA_036401035.1 Devosia sp. | reverse complement strand
GCACTTTCGCGACGCGCGCACCGACGAGGAGCGGCGATTCGCCCGCACCCTGACGCTCGACTGGATCGGCCGCGAGGGCAGCTTCAATCGGCTCACCTGGGGTCCGTCGCAGACGGCGCGCCGGGTGCTCAACTGGCTGCGCCACTTCAATATCCTCGTGGAAGGCGCCACCACCGAGCAGCAGCAGACGATTTCGCGCTCGCTCTCGACCCAGATCCAGTCGCTGAAACTGCGCGGCGTGCTGGCCAACGATCCGGTCGATGCGCTGCTCGCCGCCATTGCGCTGGTGGGCGTGGCGCTCTGCAACGAGCGGGGCGAGAACGACGTCTATCCGCGTTTGAAACGCGTGCACCGGCTGCTCGATACGCAGATCGACGAAGACGGCATGCACCTGTCGCGCTGCGCCAAGCAGCAGCTGCAGATCCTGGTCGAGCTGATCACCATCAAGCAGGCGCTGCGGCGGCTCTACGAGCAATATGCCAACGAGTTCACCGAAACGCTCGAGAAGATGCACCGGGCGCTCGACGCCGTGTCGCTGGGTACGGGCGAGCCGGCCTATTTCAACGGCACCGGGCAGATGCCGCATGATCTCGTCGTCGCGGTACAGGCGCAGAGCCCGGCGCGGGCCCGCTCGACCGGCATCACCGGCGGTTATGGCCGGCTGATTTCAGGGCGCTCGATCGTGGTCGCCGATTCCGGGCTGGTGCCGCCGCCCGAATTTGCCCGCCACGCCCATGCCGGGGCGCTGAGCTTCGAATTCAGCCATGGCCGCGACCTCGTGGTCTGCAATTGCGGCCCGGCGCCGGCCGGGCTCGAAGGCGACAATACGCTCTTCCGCCAGGGCATCGCCCATTCGGCCCCGACCATCAATGCACTCTCGGCCGCCGCCATCGGCACCACGGGCTCGCTCAGCGGAAGGCTGCTGCAGATCGGCCACGACGCCGAACTCGAGGCCTATGAGGCCGACCAGTCGCTGATGATGCGCACCCATGGCTACGAGGACCGTTTCGGCGTCGTGCTCGAGCGCAGCATCACGCTGATGTCGGAAGGCAAGACGCTAGTGGGGCAGGACAAGTTCATCCATTCGCGCCGCGTTTCCGGGGCCTGCGCCATCCGCTTCCACCTGGCGCACCAGACCGAGGTGCAGGACGCCGGCGACCTCCTCCGCCTCAAGCTCGCATCGGGCGCGGTCTGGACCTTCCTCTGGGAAGGCGCCGACATGCGCATCGAGGACAGCGTCCGCCAATCCGCCTATTTCGGCTTCCACCGCACCAAGCAGATCGTCCTCGACGTGCTGGCGGCGGAAGCCAACGAAGTGAGCTGGATCTTCACGCTGGAAGAGGGCTGAGGGGGGATGAGGCCGCACCCGCTGTTCAAGGGCCGGTCGATCCCGGGCGCTCACGGGCTGGGTACATTCACTCTCAGAGCGCTCACGATCCACGACCTCGAGCGCGATTTCGCCGCCGTAATGCACAGCGCGGCCGAGATCAAGGCGGCCAATCCGGGATCGGGCTGGCCGGACGGTCTTACCAGGGAAAAGAACCTGATCGACCTCGCCTGGCACCAGCGCGAGTTCGAGGCCCGGCGCAGCTTTGCCTGGGTGATCGAGAATACCGATGGCGAGTATCTCGGGTGCTTCTACGTCTATCCCTCGATCGCCGGCGAGCAGGCCGCCGACGTCACCTGGTGGTGGCGGACAGGGATGGCAGTCGACCGCCAGTCATTCCGCGCGCTGGTGTCGGAATGGCTGGCGGGTCCAGACTGGCCGCGGATCGACTACAGGCTGCCGAAGGACTGAGACCTCCTCACCCCGACGGGTGGATGTTGTGGTTGACGTGGAAGAGGTTGCCGGGGTCGAATTTCTGCTTGAGCTGGGCGAGGCGGCCGTAGTTGGCGCCGAAGGTGGCCTTGATCCGGTCCTCGCCTTCGTCGGTCATCATGAAGTTCGGATAGGCGCCGTCGAGGTTGTGGGGGTGGACGGCGTTCCAGTAACTCGAGGCCCAGGACTTTATCTCACCCGCGTCGGCCGGCTCGGGGCTGACGCCGACGATGACCATCGACCAGACGGCGTCGCGCGTCGACCAGGCGGTCTCGTCGCGTTGCTTGCGGTGCACGGCCCCGTCGATGGGGTAGAGATGCATGCACGAATAGACGTTGCCGTTGGTGGCGTGTTCGACATGGGCGGCGATGGCGGCATCGGGCAGTGTCTTGACGAAATCGCCCTTCCAGTACCACTGCATGCCCTTGGGGTAGAACGGGTCGAACATGGATTGCAGGGCCGGGTAGGGGATCGGTCCGCACCAGTCGATGATGGGCTTGGGCAGTTCGGCGCGGATGGCGTTGACGGCGGCTTCTGCATTGGCGCCGTTATGGGCGACCAGCAGCACGCACATGCGCTTGTTCCAGTGTTCCCGAGGGAACGGATCGGTGGCCAGAACCGATTGCAGGCCGAGGAAGATGTAGAAGTCGTCGGGCGCCTTGGCCTGGAAGTCGCGATACCAGCGCATCACCGCCGGCGCATCGGACATCTCGAAGACGATGGGACCGCCGTAGAGGTTCTTGGCCGGGCTGGTGCGGAACAGGAAGCTCGTCACCACGCCGAAATTGCCGCCGCCGCCGCGCAGCGCCCAGAGCAGGTCGGCGTTCTCGCTCTCACTGGCGGTGACGAAGGTGCCGTCGGGAAGCACGACGTCGGCCTCGATGAGATTGTCGACGGCCAGCCCATACTGGCGGCTGAGATAACCGTGCCCGCCCGAGAGGGTCAGCCCGGCGACGCCGGTCGTCGATACGATGCCGAAGGGTACGGCCATGCCGAAGGCGTGGGTGGCGTGGTCGACGTCGCCGGTGGTGCAGCCGGGCCCGACGCGCACGGTCTTGTTCTTGGGGTCGACCCGCACGCCGCGCATGGTGGAGAGATCGATGACGAGGCCATCATCGACGCTGCCAAGGCCCGGGCCGTTGTGCCCGCCGCCACGGATGGCGAGCGGCAGCTTGTTGTCGCGGGCGAAGTTGACGCAGGCGATGACGTCGCCGACATCGGCGCAGCGCGCGATCATCATTGGGCGCTTGTCGATCATGCCGTTATAGAGCTTGCGGGCCTCGTCGTACTCGGCGTCGCCCGAGCGGATCACCGGACCGCGGAGTTGCGTTGCCAGGCTGTCGATATCGATCACTTGCGCCTCCTCCAATAAATGTACGCGAGGGGAGCGTAGTCGCGCCAGCTCAGGCGGTTAAATGGCCAATCGTCTCTATTTTTTGCTCAAGCGTGCATGTTGACGCCAAGTCTATGTCATGAATGCTGTCATGATTTACTCAAGCATTGGCGACCTTGGTCTGGGTACATCGCGGCTTGTTCGGTGCGTCAGCGAGGCATAATGTCGGTTTGGGGGCGAAGCGAGGGATAGTGCGATGGATGTTCTGTCCGATGTGCTGAGCGCGATCCGGCTTTCAGGCGCGATCTTCTTCGACAACACGTTTCACGATCCCTGGGTGGTGGAGACGCCACGGGCTTCAGTGATCGCCAGCAAGGTGATGCCGCATTCGCAATATGTGTTCTCGTTTCACACGCTGCTCGAAGGCTCGTGCTGGGCGGAGATGATCGATGGCTCGGCCGAGCCGATGCGGCTCGAGGCTGGCGACATCATCGTCTTCCCGCTCGACGACGCACATGCCTTCTGCTCGACGGTCGGCATGCGGGCCACGCCGGACCTCGCGGTCTATATCCGGCCGGTGGACCGGCAGTTGCCGTACATTCTCAACGAGGGGATGGGACCGGCCGGCTGCCGCTTCATCTGTGGCTATATCGGCTGCGATATCCGGCCCTATAATCCGTTCATCTCGTCGCTGCCGCGGGTGGTGCATGGCCGCGCCGCGGCGAGCGGCTGGCTGTCGCATCTGGTGCAGCATGCGGTGTCGGAAACGGAAAACCGGCATGCGGGGGGCGAAACGGTGCTGGCCAAGCTCGCCGAGCTCTTGTTCGTGCAGGTGATCCGGCAATATGCCACCGAGCTTCCGGCGGATACGCGGGGCTGGCTCTCGGGGCTGCGCGACCCGCAGATCGGCCACGCGCTGACGCTGGTGCACAGCCAACCGGCCAATGACTGGACGATCGAGAGTCTGGCGAGTGCTGTGGGGATGTCACGCTCGGCTTTCGCCAAGCGCTTCGCGCATTTTTCCGGGGACTCGCCGATGCAGTATCTGGCGCGGTGGCGGATGCAGCTGGCGGCGCGGCGGCTCGAGAACCCGCAGGTCAGCATCGCGCAGGTCGGCGTCGAGGTCGGGTACGAATCCGAGGCGGCCTTCAATCGCGCATTCAAGAAGGTGGTGGGTGTGCCGCCCGGCATGTGGCGGCGGGGCCGCAGCAGCGAAGCGGCGCAGGCGGGCTGATCAGGGTTCGAGGGGGACGGCCACGCGGCGGCGGGAGAAGGCCTCGGCGGAGGATTTCTCGACATGCATGTCGCGGTTGATGACCTGCAGGTTCGGGCGGCCCCAGAAATTCAGCAGTTCCGGCCAGGGCAGGTCGCGGTGCTCGCGCCAGACGCGGAAGAGCGGGGTGCGATGGTCGACCTCTGAGGTCTTCCAGAGGCGGGCGCCGCTGGTGGCGCATTTGCGGCCCTGCAGCTTGCGCAAGAGCCTGGCGTGGTCGCTGGGGGCGTTCCAGAGCTGCCAGGCGGTGACGCAGGCGGTGTGCCAGCTGGCGTTCTTGTTGGGGCCGCGGTCCCAGAGATCGATGTGCCAGCCGAGCCGGTAGACCGGTTGGCCACAGACGCAGCAATGGCCGGGGCCGCGGGAGAACTGCTCTTCGCGGTAGGGCGCGGGCGGGGCGCGGAAGCTCACCGGGAGATCTGTTTCGGCATCGCTTTTGAGCCGCCAGGTCCAGCCGGCGGGGGTGCCGCTGCGGGCCGCGAGGGCGCGAGCCAGCTTGTCGGCACGGAGGGGATGCGCGCGCCAATAGCTGTCGGTAGCGAGGCGCGGCGTCGGCGGCGTCCAGCGGCGGTTGAGGGCGTGCGTCAGCACAGGCGCCGGAAAGATATCGGGCAGCGCCTTGTTGAGGCGGAGCTTTGCCTGCTCGTTCCGCAGCGCCAGGGTTTCAGCCAGTTTCATGCGCGCAACTCTGCCATGCGAGCGTAAACAGATCGTCCAATGCGGGGTTCTGGCCGGCAAGGGCGGTGCAATTGTCACCGCGGAGGCGGAAGCTGTGATAGGGTCCGCGCAATGGCCCTGGCGCTGAGGGCTCCGCACGCTTCCGGATGGAGCGGATTGCTGGAGACGCCGCCCGTGACCATGTCCACCAAGATCATTCCGTTTCCGGTTCGCGCTGCCACCAGACCGCCGGCCGAGACCGTGACGTTCCGGCGGCCGTTCATGCTGCCCGGGCTCGACCGGCCACATCGGCCGGGCACCTTCCTGGTGCGCGAGACGCGGACCATGCTCGATGTCAGCTGGTCGGCCTATGTGCTCAGCCTCAGCGTGATCCTCGTGGATGGCGCCTTGACGCAGGTGCTGGACGTGTCGCGGCGGGATCTCGACGAGGCGCTGAGCCTCGACCTGGCTGCCGGGACGACGTGACATGCATGTGCGCGTCTATGTCACCGACGACGGCACGCAGAGCGGCACGGCGCCGATCGCCTTCGTCAACGGGCGGCGGTCGGAGATCATCCCCAAGCACCCGGAATCGCTGCGCTGGCGCTATTGGGGGATCGTCAATGACGAGGATCGCCTGCTCAACACCGACGGCAACCTGGCGCGGCGCTCCATCCAGTTGCAGGGCTTCTATATCTCGCAGCAGGGCGTGGAAGAGAGTGGACCGCGGCGATAGCGGAATGGACGCGGCCGGGGCGGCAAATAAATCCGTTAGGCGTTTGGCTGCGGAGCACCCATATGAGGGCATTGGAAGCGTACCGTTTCCCCTTCAGCCATCCGCCCGTGCCTGCTCGCGATGTCTGTGCCGCCCGCAAGGGCCTTTAGCCGGCACGAAAGTTACCACTATGAACAGCGAAAGCCGCAAGGCCAGTCGCGACAGCTTCGCCAGCCAGCGAGCTCGATTGCATTTTTCCAGCCTCCCGCTGGTGATCGGCGTGGGCGTCCGCAACGGACTGGTCCGCGATACTCCGAGCCGACCAACGACACGGCGCGACATCGTGCGCGACGGATTGATCGGTTTCATCCCCACGGGTGTGCATTGACCCAATGGCACGCCGACCTCGACGGGACCGCACTGGCGCCGGGCGCTGAAGTGACGGTGCTGTCCCATCATCACGTGGTCCGGGTCATTACCTCGGACACGCTGCTGATCGAGAGCCCGGACGGGCAGCGGCAGTCGGCCTTCGTGATCGACCGCACGGCCGGCAGGATCGAGCTTGCGCTCGAAGACGGGCAGACGGTGTCGCTCGAACTGGTTACCGACGAGAGCCTGCGGCCGTCCCCAGCGGCCACCGTGTTCTCGCAGCAGAAATGGATGACGCATTGAACTGGGTCGGGGGCGATGCGCAGGTCAGGGTCAACAATACCCGCCGGTCAGGTCGTCCCCCGACTCTGGGCGTTGGAGACGACAACGCGGCCGCGCCGCCGTCTCCGACGCCCAACCTCTGGAAAGGACACGACATGACCCCCGACAGACTGGCAGAATGCCTGCGTCTCGTGCGCTGGCAGAAGGACACGCTGGCGGAGGCGATCGATGTTCCCTCCGAAGCGGTCACCGCCTGGATGGCGGGAACCGAAGACGTGCCCCGCAAGGTCGCGGCCTGGATCGAGGCGCTCTGCTTCGTGCATGAGGCCGCCGAGGAATCCAAGCCGTCCACGGCCGGCGAGGGTTTCGGCACGGGTCCCAACCGCGAGTTCATCCCGGTCTATTCCTACAACCTGCTGCGCAGCCTCAACGCCGCGCCGATGCTTCTCAGATCCCTGTTCGGCAGCGACGACGAGGGCGCCGTGTTCTTCCTCGTCTCGCGGGGACTGGCCACCCGCGATGCCGACACGCTCAGGATCACCGATGCCGGCCGGGCCGTCGGTTCGATGAGTCTCTAGGCTGGGGACGGCCTCTGGCAGATCGGGGCGTCGATGGCCACGGTGCTCAACGACTGACCGCTTCGCCATTTGGCAAATTGACTCGATCCCACAGTGACATCCACAATCCCCGCAAAGATCGAGGGAGGATGGTCGGATGGGTTTTGGTGACGTCGTCAAGCCGCGCTGGGTGGCCAGCCGGCACAATTTCGACCCCGCCATCGCCGTGGAGGCGCGGCCCGTCGAACTGCACGACCTGACCCTGCGCGACGGCGAAGAGGCCGCCGACCTCGCCTATACGACCGCCGACAAGGTCAAGCTCGCCGAAGCGCTGGCGCGGCTCGGCATCAAGCGCACCGAGGTCTTTCTCACCGTGCCGGGCTGGCGCGAGGTAATCCGGGCGATCCTGGCGCGCAATCTCGGGCTCGACCTCTGGGTCACCTGGCAGCCGGACCGGGTGCGCGAAGCGCTCGATCTCGGGGCGCGGCATGTCTTCGTCTGGTACCGGATCGGCAATGCGTTCCAGCAGATCGTCGACGGGCGCGAGCGCTCGGCCTTGTTCGACGAGATGCTGAAGCAGGTGCGGGCCGCCAAGGAGGCGGGCTGCGTGGTCAACCTGTTCCTGCCCGAAGCGACGCGGGCCGATCTCGCCCATATCACCGAGGCGGCGCAGGCGGCCGAGCGCGAAGGCGCCACCTATGTCACGGTGGTCGACAGCCAGGGCGTGGCGCGGCCGGG
>DASWWF010000053.1:0-4987 GCA_036401035.1 Devosia sp. | reverse complement strand
GCGATGACGATCGGCTTGCGGCCGAAATGTCCCAGATCGACATAGAGCGCCTCCGCGCCGGTAATGGCGAGGAAGATGGCGCCGATCACCGCCACGGCGATCTGCCAGTGGTTGATGAGGAACAGGATTCCATAAGCCGGGTTCAGCGCCAGCAGAATCTGCGGGCTGTCCCAGATATGGATCAGGCCGGATATGCCCAGCGTCAGGAACCAGAGGGCCATGATCGGCCCGAAGACGATGGACACCTTGGCGGTGCCGAACCTCTGCACGAAAAAGAGGCCGCAGATGATCACCACGGTGATCGGAACGATCCAGTTCTCGAGCGCGGGGTAGACCAGCTTGGTGCCTTCCACCGCCGACAGCACCGAGATGGCCGGCGTGATGATGGCATCTCCGAAGAACAGCGACGCCCCGATGACCCCCAAGGCCGTCAACCAGCCGCCGCCTTTGGTCAGGCCGGACTTGGCCAGCGACATCAGCGACAGCGTCCCGCCCTCGCCCTTGTTGTCCGCCCGCGTCACGAAGAAGATGTATTTTATGGTCACCGTCGCGGTGAGCGCCCAGACGATCAGAGAGAGAAGCCCCAGCACCTCTGCCTCGGTCGATGCCGCGCCCGGCCGCACCGCCATGGCCTGGCGGAAGGCGTAGATCGGGCTGGTGCCGATATCACCGTAAACGACGCCGAGTGCGCCAAGGACGAGAACTGGGAGGTGCTTGTTCGCGTGGCCGGCCGGATCGGTCGCCCCAGCACCGGCGGTTTCGCCGGGCGAAGTCGTTTGCGCCATATGCCTTCTGCTCACCCGTTGTTTGGGTGGCGGGGTCTCTACACCCCCGCCTTTTCGTAAACAACTCCAAAACCGCGCAAAAGTCGCATTTGCCGGTGGACAGCGATGCGTCGCGGCATGGGTGGCGCCCCATCCGCGCCGCTGATCGCTTTCATCAGAACATCCAATTGGCCGCGCGCCGCGCAATCGGCTAGAGCCTTGCCCGGCGCCAGATCGCCATCGTCTGACAAGGAGACTGTCCGTGACTCATCTCTCCGTCAATCTCAACGCCATCGCGCAGCTTCGGAACCGGCGGGCCGTGCCGTGGCCGAGCGTACTGGGGATGGCTCGGATCGCGCTCGAGGCGGGCGCCGACGGCATCACCGTGCATCCGCGGCCCGACGAGCGGCATATCCGGCGCACCGATGTGTTCGAACTGGCCGCCCTGCTCCGCCAGGATTTCGCCGGCCGCGAGTTCAATATCGAGGGTTACCCCACCGACGACTTCCTCACCCTCTGCGAGCGGGCGGCGCCCGAGCAGGTGACGCTGGTGCCGGACGACCCGATGCAGGCGACGTCGGACCATGGCTGGGCCATCGAGGCCAACCAGGCCGTGCTGGTCCCGGCCATCGAGCGGTTGCACAGGGCCGGCATGCGGGTGTCGCTGTTCATCAATGCCGAGGTTTCCGCCCCCGCAGCCGCCGCGATGGTCGGCGCCGATCGCGTCGAGCTCTATACCGGGCCTTATGGCGGTGCGCTGAAGCCGGAGCTGGCGGCGGTGCATCTCGCCGCGCTCAAGGACACGGCTGACGCGGCGCGCGAAGCGGGCGACAACGCGCGGGGCGCGGGGAAAAAGCTGCTGGTCAATGCCGGGCACGACCTCAACCTCGTGAACCTGCCGCCCTTGAAGGCCGCCATTCCCGATCTCGCCGAAGTCTCGATCGGCCACGCCATCACCGCCGACGCGCTGATCTACGGCATGGCCGAGACGGTAAGAAAGTATAAAGCCGCCTGCGCCTGATCCGATGCAAATCCCACCCAATGCGCCAAGACGCAGTTAGGCAAGCCGTGGACATATGCGCGCCGGCCCTTTTTCGGGCCCAGCGTTCAGGCATAGTGAGGCCATGGGAAAAGCACTGCTCAAAGAGTCGCCGGTTTTCGTTTCGTCGCCGGTGCAGTCGGCAATGGACGACATCAACGACGCCATCGTCATCTATACCGGGTTCGGAAGATCGCCGTTTCCGCGCGCCCGCGGCAACGACCTCGTCGCCCGCTTCGGGGCCGCGGAGGGCGCTGAGCTGAAGGCCCGGATCCTGGCGCTGATGGAAGAACTCGGCCAGCCCATTCTCGACGAGAAGCGGAGCAAGAAGAGCGTCACCGAGCGCGCCATCGAGCAATTGCGCCCCAACCACCCCGAACTCGACGATACCGGCCTCAAGGCCCTGGCCTGGACGTTTTCGTTCGGGCTCCGCTAGCCTCGCATCCATCGTTCACTTTCAGCGAACAAAGCATTCCTGAGGGACGTACCTCTGGTTGCCTCGTGGCGGCCAGCGAGGAGCGTCGACTGGGCCGAAAGCCCCGGGCGGCTGAAACGTACAGGGCTGTGACGGGGGAACAGACCTGTAACCGGCTCCCAATCCTGTGCCTTTTTCACAATCGGGTGCCTGCTTGCGAGGACTCCGCAAAGGCACATATCTGCACCCAGTTACATTTTGATACTGGAGTGCAATCAATGTCCAAACCCAAGATCGGCGTCATCGTCACCTCGACCCGCCCCACCCGCTTCGGCATCAAGCCGGCCAAGTGGATCGCCGAACTGGCCCAGCAGAGCGGCCATTTCGACGTCGAGCTGGTCGACCTCGCCGACTATCCGCTGCCGCTGTTCGACGCCCCGGCCTCCGACTTCTGGATGCCGACCCCGAACGAAACGGCCGCCAAGTGGCAGGCCAAGCTCAACGAATTCGACGGCTACATCTTCGTCGTCGCTGAATATAACCGCTCGATCACCGGCGCGCTCAAGAACGCCATCGACTGGGCCTACAAGCCGTTCATGAAGAAGGCCGCGGCCTTCGTCGCCTATGGTTCGGTGGGCGGGGCCCGTGCCGTCGAGCACCTGCGCAACATCCTCGTCGAACTGCAGGCCGTCCCGGTCCGCCACGCCGTCCATATCGGTGGCTCGGACTTCCTGCCCATCATGATGGGCCAGAAGACCTGGGAAGAGACCGCCCCGAACTTCGTGCCGTTCACCGGCGAGATGCTCGAGAACCTCGCCTGGTGGACCAATGCCACCAAGGCCGCCCGCGACGCCGACGCCGCCAAGGCGAAAGCCGCCTAACCATCCCATGCAGGGATAGACCTGGGCCTTACTCTCCTTTCGGCCCCGGCCAGAGGGCGGCGACTCGCAGCGCCGCCCTTTTGTTTGCGAGGCTTTGCGCCCCCTCCACCACCCTTCGGGTGGTCCCCCTCCCCCGTTTCACGGGTGAGGATCCACTGTGGCACGATCCCTCCGGCGAAGCCGGTGGAGGGGGCGCGCCGAAGCCCCGGGCCGCCAGGGGCGCCCGGAGATGCAGGAAGCGAACAACGGCGGAGCAAAGCTCGGACGTTGGTGCGTGTGCCTCCTTGCAGAGGCCGGAGTTTTGCTCCGCCGTCGTGACCGGGATTTTGGGCGTTCACCGGGAAGTTCCGGGGCGTTTTGCGGATTGCCCCACCGCCGCAGCGCCCCTGTCTAGACCGAACCACGCTCTTCGCGCTTCTCCAGTCGGGCGCCGGAGAGTGGACCAACAGACGCCCACCCACGGCAGCAAATTAAGGCGGCAGGCGACCTGAACCTGCCAGACCCTCCCGGCTTGGCCTGGGACGGCCGACGCCGCCCCACCCAGCCTCTCCACCCCGGCCACTCGTTTGCAACCGTCGCTTGGGGGTGGCGATGGGGCTATTCTATCGCGCCGGGAAGGCGCGGGGATAAGCTGGGCGAGATTTCTGACAAGCACCTGAATGCATTGCGGAATTTATGAACTATGGATGACGCGAAACTGACCGGAAAATCCAACGCCGTGCCTCACAAAGGCGGGCTCGGCGCCTGAGCGCGGATCATGAACTTCTGTCGTGCGATGGCAGGGTGAGTGTCGTCACCCCCTCATGCGTCGCCGAGTTTCACCGTGCGCCAGAGCTGGGTGCGGCGCACCGGACCGGGGCGGCGGATGGGGAGGTGGCCGACTTCGTCGGAAAAGTGCACCCGGCACTCGACCACGATGTAATTGGTGGTGCCGCAGCGCGAACAGGGAAAGGGCGGCAGCAGCGCGTCGCGCTCGGGGTTGAGCAGCGCCGCCAGGTCAGTGGCGAGATAGATGGCGCGGCGGCGGCAGCGCGTGCATTTGACGAATACCAGTTGCCCCTGCTCGGCGGCGTGCTTGAGCAGGTGCGCCTTGCCGGGATAGTGGCTCTGGTGCCAGGGCGGGGAGGGCATGCCGGGCTCGGGGACGACGCAGTCGCGAAAGGCGGAATCAGGGATGACGGCGGCGGCGATGGCCGCCTGCAGCTCGCTCTCGAGCAGCCGCATGCTGCCGCGATGCCGTCGGCGCCTGGCCGGCACGGCCGCTCACCGCCCCTGCCCCGCGACGCCGGCATGGGCTGGCGCGAGGTCGAGCGGACCCGGCTCGGGCGCCGGCATCCGGGGCGCCACCGGCCCGGACTGGCTTTCGCTCTGCTCAAAGGTCAGCGTGCCGCGATCGAGATTGTGCAGGGTGCGATAGTTGGGCGAGAGCCGGTAGCGCCCGGTCTCGGGCCGGAACTCGGCGAAGCGGAAGCCGAGCATGGCCATGTCGGCGGCCTCGCGGTCGGTCAGCGGCGGTCTGTCGGCACTGCGCTCGCCCAGCGCGATGGTGTAGGTCAGCATGTGAGTCACCCAATGTTCGTGTTTTGTTCTCGCACCGATGCCGGTGGAGGGCAAGGGGGCGCGGGACGGATGTGATCGGGGCTGCGGTGCAACACGACGAGACGCATCAGAGGCGTCCGGGGCCCGTCCTGGGTCTGAGAGGTCCGTGCCACGCCCCCGTGGTTCGACAGGCTCACCATGAGGGCTACTGGGAGCTCGGCGTCTCTTGAGGACTACGGGAGGTTCGGCGTCTCTTGAGGGCTACGGGGACCTCGGTGTCTCTGAGGACCTCATGGTGAGCCTGTCGACCCACGAGGTCCGGGCATCCCGGCCTCAATCGGGGGCGCGG
>DASWWF010000052.1:0-3477 GCA_036401035.1 Devosia sp. | reverse complement strand
CGCCGCCTGCTGATCCTTTGCCTGCGAGAACCGCCCCTTTCGGTTCCCGCAGGTGCTTTAGTCGGGTCCCCTTCTCCCTCGCGGGAGAAGGTGGCTCGGCGAAGCCGAACGGATGAGAGGCTTCGAGCCGGCCGGGCGTCTCCGCGAGGAGCAATCCGGCATGAGACCGCCACCAGGCCGACTCGAAACCTGTCATCCACGACGTGACTGAACGACGCTCCTGCGGAGACTATTATGGACGCCATCCTCGCCCAGTTGCTCAACGGCCTCGACAAGGGCGGCGCCTATGCGCTCATCGCCCTGGGCCTGACGCTTGTCTTCGGCACGCTGGGTGTCGTCAACTTCGCCCACGGCGCGCTGTTCATGCTCGGCGCCTTCTGCGCCGTGACCTTCCGTCAGCTGATCACCATGGAAACGGTCGTCATCGATCCCGAGCAGCTCTCGCCATGGGGCGCGCCGCTCGAGGTCCGCACGCCGCTGGCGCAGACCTGGTTCGGTGATTTCGGCGCGGTGCTGGTGGACTACTCGGTGCCCCTCTCCATCATCCTCGCCATCCCGGTCATGCTGCTCATCGGCATTGCCATGGAACGCGGCCTCATCAAACATTTCTACAAGCGCCCGCATGCCGAGCAGATTCTCGTGACCTTCGGCCTCGCCATCGTGCTGCAGGAAATCGTCAAGGCCATCTTCGGACCCAATCCCTGGAGCCAGCCTATTCCTTCCGATGTGCGTGGCGCCTTCGACGTCGGCGCCATGATCGGCCTGGCGCCCGGGGCGCTGACCTATCCGCTTTGGCGCTTGATCTACTTCCTGTTCTCCCTCGGGATCATCGGCGCCGTATTCGCCTTCCTGCGCTTCACCACCTTCGGCATGGTCGTCCGTGCCGGCATGGCCGACCGCGAGACAGTGGGCCTGCTCGGCATCAACATCGATCGCCGCTTCACCATCATGTTCGGCATCGCCGCCGTGGTCGCCGGTCTGGCCGGCGTCATGTACACGCCGCTCCTGCCGCCCACCTATTCCCAGGGTATGGATTTCCTCGTGCTCAGCTTCGTCGTTGTCGTCGTCGGCGGCATGGGCTCGTTGCCCGGCGCCGTCATCGCTGGCTTCCTGCTCGGCATCGTCCAGAGCTTTGCCTCCATGAGCGAGGTCAAGCAGATCATCCCCGGCATCGACCAGATCATCATCTACCTGATCGCCGTCGTCATCCTGCTGGTCCGCCCGCGTGGCCTGATGGGCCGGCGCGGCATGATGGAGGCCTGACATGGAACTCTTCCGCATGCCCCGCCGCGACGTCATCACCTTCGCGATCTTCGCCGTCGTCATCCTCACCATGCCGATCTGGCTGCAACCGCTCGGCGCTGCCTATCCGGCGCTGATGCAGAAGCTGGTGATTTCAGCCATCTTCGCCATCGGCTTCAACATCCTCTTCGGTCTCACCGGCTATCTGAGCTTCGGCCATGCCGCCTTCCTGGGCGTTGGCTCCTATACCGCCGTCTGGTCGTTCAAGCTGCTCACCATGGATGCGATCCCGGCGATCTTCTTCGCCGTCCTCGTCTCCGGCCTGTTCTCACTCGCCATCGGCTATCTCAGCCTGCGGCGCTCGGGCATCTACTTCTCCATCCTGACGCTGGCCTTCGCCCAGATGTGCTACAATCTCGCCTATTCGGTGCTGACGCCCATCACCAATGGCGAGACCTCGCTGCAGCTCACCCTGCAGGACCCGCGCATCATCGATAGCGCGCTGGCTCCGCGACCGGCCGGCCTGCCCTCGGCGAGCCTGTTCGGCAACGAGTTCAGCGGCCTCGAAGCCTTCTACTTCTGCGCCGTGGTGCTGCTGATCGCCTTCTTCATCACCCAGAAGATCTTCTCGTCGCCCTTCGGAATGATGCTGCGCGCCATCAAATCCAACCAGACGCGCATGAACTACACCGGCTTTGACACCAAGCCCTACACCCTCACCGCCTTCGTCATCTCCGGCATGTTCGCCGGTCTTGCTGGTGCGCTCTTCGCCATCACCGATCCGCTGGCCGGCACTGAGCGCATGCAGTGGACGGCGTCGGGTGAGGTCGTCCTGATGACCATCCTGGGCGGCGTCGGCACCCTCGTCGGCCCCGTGCTCGGCGCCTGGCTGATAGAATATTTCGAGAACATCTTCTCGGCCTTCAACGAGAACGTCGTCCACCGCTTCTTCTCGTTCCTGCCGCCCGAAATCGCCGACCCGGTTTCGGCCGTGGCCAGCAAGTTCGTCGGCGAGGGCTGGCACCTCACCCTGGGTCTCATCTTTGTGCTCGTCGTGGTCTTCCTGCCCGGCGGCATAATGGAGGGCGTGCGGCGCATCGGGGGGCTCTTTCAGCGCCGCACGCCACCCACCACACCCGGCGCCATCCGCGTCCAGCCGGCGGAGTAACCGATGACCGAGACCCAGAAGAACGTCGTCCTGCACGTTGCCGATGTGCACAAGCACTTCGGCGGCCTGCATGCCCTCTCCGACATCGACCTGCAGGTCGAGGAGGGCAAGACCCACGCCATCATCGGCCCCAACGGCGCCGGCAAGTCGACCGTGCTCAACGTCATCATCGGCCGCCTGGCGCCGACCCGCGGCGCCGTGGTCTTCGACGGCAAGGTCTTGACCGGCAAGAAGCCGCACGAGATCAACCAGCTCGGAGTGGTCCGCGTCTTCCAGACGCCCGAGATCTTCCCCGATCTCTCGGTGCTGCAGAACGTCATGGCCCCCGCCTTTGCCAAGCGCGACGGCGCCTTCCGCATCAACATCCTCAAGTCGCTCGAATCCGAGCACGCCGTGCGCGAGGAGGCCGAAGCCATCCTCGAGGATGTCGGCCTCTATGAGCGCCGCGCCAGCCATGCCGGCGCCCTCTCGCGTGGCGACAAGCGCCGCATGGAACTGGCCATGTGCCTCATCCAGCACCCGCGCCTCTTGCTGCTCGACGAACCCACCGCCGGCATGTCGCGCCACGACACCAACACCACCATCGAACTGCTCAAGAAGATCAAGGCCCGCGGCATGACCAAGGTCATCATCGAACACGACATGCATGTGGTGTTTTCTCTGGCCGACAAGATTTCCGTCCTGTCCGGTGGCCGTATCATCGCCGAGGGTCTCCCCGACGAGGTTCGCGGCAATACCAAGGTGCAGGAGGCCTATCTCGGCGGCGCCCACCGGCTCGAGGAGGCGACCCACTGATGAGTGCGATGACCATGGACGAAGCCGTGCCCGTAGCCAAATCCGCCGAGCGCACTGTCGAGCGTGAAGCGCCCTTCTTCGCCGTCGAGGACATCCACGCCTATTACGGCGAGAGCTACATCGTGCAGGGCGTCAGCTTCGACATCCGCCACGGCGAGATTCTGGCCCTGCTCGGCCGCAATGGCGCCGGCAAGACCTCGACGCTGCGCACCATCGCCCGCGTCGACAACCCGACCCTGCAGGCCGGCCGGATCTGGCTCGACGGCCAGCCC
>DASWWF010000051.1:0-5218 GCA_036401035.1 Devosia sp. | reverse complement strand
GTGCGGCGCAACGCCGCCGGCGGCGCCACCTTCACGTTCACACTGCCGATTTTGACCGAGGCCTCCGTTGAATATAGCTGATATTGTCGTTCACATCGTCGATGACGAAGAGGCCGTGCGCAGCTCGCTGGCCTTCCTGCTGTCGGGTGCCGGCTTTGCGGTCCGCATGCACGAGAGCGCCACCGATTTCCTCGCCGTTGCCGGCAACATCAAGAATGGCTGCCTGATCACCGATCTGCGAATGCCCGACATGTCGGGCGTCGAGCTGCTGCGGCGGTTGCGCGATGATGGCGCCATGCTGCCGGCGATCGTCATCACCGGCCATGGCGACGTGCAGATGGCCGTGGAGGCGATGAAGAACGGCGCCCTCGATTTCATCGAAAAGCCGTTCAGCGACGACGTGCTGATCGACTCGATCTCCCGCGCCGTGAGCCACGCCGCGGCCCGGGTGCAGAACGAGGCGGCGGCCGAAGCGGTGCGGCAGCGGGTTGCCACGCTCAGCGAGCGCGAACTCCAGGTGCTGCGCGGCGTCGTCGCCGGTCAGGCCAACAAGACCATCGCCTTCGACCTCGGCATCAGCCCGCGCACGGTGGAGGTCTACCGCGCCGGCCTGATGAGCAAGATGCAGGCCCGCAGCCTGCCGGATCTCGTCCGCATGGTGATGGATATCGATCTGGCGTGAGGGCCGCCGGCCCCACGGCGCCTTCCCCCGTGCGGATTTGCGTCGGCGGGAATATGGGCAGGTCGCTCATCGCAACAAAAGCTGTCCCCCGGGGCTCAGGATTTGATCTAGAGCAAATGCCGAAACCTGCCGATGCGCTAACGCTTTTTGGGCTTTCTGACTGAAAGTCCAGAGTATTAGGGAGCATGGGCCGATGGCATCGGGCCGCCTACTCGTCGTCGCCCCTGACCCCGACCTTAGCGGGTCGCTGGTCTTTGCGTTCGAGGCCGAGGGCTTCGATGTCACCGCTCGCGACACGCTCCCCACCATGGACTGGATGACGCAGCGCCGCTTCGACTGCTGCGTGCTCGACCAGAAGGCCCTCACCGGCCAGGCCTATGAGAGCATCGCCTTCTGCATCAAGGCCCACCCCGTCGTGCTGATGGCCGCCCGCCCGCATCCCTGGCTGGTCGAATGGTGCTCGCAGGTGGTGGTGACCCCTGCCGCCGACGACGCGCTGCAGCTTGCGGTCCGGCTGGCGATACAGATCCAGGGGTAGCTCCTCAGTCGGCGTCATCCCCCGCAGGCGGGAGAGGTTCGCCGACTGCCGGTCCGGCACCCAGACGCCCCACCAGATCCTGCTCGTGCCGGATGTGGCGGCGGATCCCCTCGAAAAAGCCGCGCAACATGTAGCCTGTGGCTTCCGGGGTCAGCAGCGGGCGGCCCTGGCCGATCAGCAGCAGCTCGTACTGCACCTCCTCGGCGAAACATTCATCTTCGATGTGCTCGAGGCGCAGGGTCTCGATGATGCCGGGATCGCCGAGCGTCGCGGCGACTTCGGGGAAGAGCAGCAGTTCTTCGGCGGCGTGCGCGTGTTTGAGCAGAGGGCCGACGAGCCGCGACATGTGCAGGCATTCCTGCCGGTCGAGGCGGTCTGGGAGGGAATCGGCAATGGTTTCGAGGCTGTCGCAGAGCGCCAGTTGCCGCTCGAACGCATCCCTCAGGGGGCCGTGCAGGTCAGCGGGCCGCTGGGTCGACGAGGTCTGCATGGGGGAACTCCTCCGACAATAACATGGGAGGAGTTTCGTCCGGCCGGGCAGTGCGACGCCTTGACCTGCGTCAAAGTCAACCGGCTCGGCGGCGCAGGCGCTCGACGTCGGGCACCACGACGTGCCGGTGGCTCGAAATCACGATCGTGCCTTCGTTCCGGAGCTTGCTGATCTGGCGCGACACCGTCTCGATGGTAAGGCCGAGGAAATCGGCCATGTCGTTGCGCACCAGCGGCAGGTCGAAGGTCACCGAACCAGTGAGCGACTTGCCCTTGCCGACGCTGCGCGCGGCGATGAGGAGGAGGAGGCTGGCAACGCGCTCGGCGGCGGTCTTGCGCCCCAGGGTCACCATCCACTCGCGCGCTTCATCGAGATCCTGCAGCGACTGGTCGAGCAGGCGCTGCTTGAGGTCAGCGCTGGTGCCCACGAGGCTTTCGAGCACCAGCTTGGGCATGCGGCAGAGTTCGACTTCCGACGCCGCTTCGGCCGTGAGCGGGCTCTCGCTGGCATAGAGCCGGCCGAGCAGGTCGGCCGAGAACTGCAGGCCCACCAGCTGCTGCCGGCCGTCGCGCAGCACGCGGGAAAGCTTGATGACGCCGTCGATCACCGTCGCATAGCCGGTGACTTCGTCGCTCTCCATGGTGAGCGCTTCGCCCGCTTCGTGGAAAGTGTGGCGCGAATGCCCGGCGAGCCGGTGCAGTTCTTCCGAGGTCAGCACCGCGCAGATGCTGCGATGGCGCACGCGGCAGGTGGCGCATTGGGCTGGAATGGCAGCATCGACGCTCTGCATGTCCATTTGGGTCTCCACCGATCTTTGAGGCTGTTCTGGCATGGGCGCCGGAGGGCAATTTGACTTCGATCAAGGAAATCGCATCGGAGGCCTGCCATCGCTACGGGCGAAAAGTCGCGCCCACCAAAGTCCAGTATCCCCATGCCCATGTCCGACGATCTGATCCGCCGCTACGCCAAGCCGGTGCCGCGTTACACCAGCTACCCGACGGCGCCGCATTTTCATCCCGGGGTGGGCGATGCGACTTATCTGGGCTGGCTGGCGGAACTGCCGCCGTCGACGCCGCTGTCGCTCTATCTGCATGTGCCGTTCTGCGACCGGCTCTGCTGGTTCTGCGGTTGCCACACCAAGCAGGTGCTGCGCTACGACCCGATCGCCACATATCTCGGCGGCCTGCATCGCGAGATCGAGACCGTGGCGGCGGCGCTCGCCGGTAGCGGCCACGTCAAGGCGCTGCATCTGGGCGGCGGCTCGCCCTCGATGCTCAAGCCCGAGGACCTGCTGGCCATCACCTCGCGGGTGCGGGCGCTGTTCGTTTCGGCCGATGATCTCGAATTCTCGATCGAGATCGACCCCAACGACATGACCGAGGACCGCTTCGACGCCTTCGCAGCGGCGGGCGTCACCCGCATCAGCGTCGGCGTGCAGGATTTCGACCCCAAGGTGCAGACCGCCATCAACCGCATCCAGAGCTTCGAGGATACCAAGGCGGTGGTCGACGGCATGCGGGCCCGCGGCGTCTCCTCGGTCAATCTCGACGTGCTCTACGGCCTGCCGCACCAGACACTGGAGACGATTGAGCGAACCATCGACCTGGCGCTCTCGATGCGGCCCGATCGCATCGCGCTCTTCGGCTATGCGCATGTGCCGTGGATGAAGACGCACCAGAAGATGATCGACGAAAACGCGCTGCCCGGTGTGGTCGAGCGCTACCAGCAGAGCCAGCTCGCCGCCGCACGCATCATCGCCGCCGGCTACGAGGCCATCGGCATCGACCATTTCGCGCTGCCGCAGGATACGCTGGCGGTGGCGGCCCGCGAGGGCAAGCTGCACCGCAATTTCCAGGGCTATACCACCGACCGCGCCCCGGCGCTGATCGGGCTCGGCGCCTCGGCCATTTCGAGCCTGCCGCAGGGCTATGTGCAGAACATCACGCCGACCGGCGAATATCTGCGACATGTCGCCGACAAGGGCATCGCGGTGGCCCGCGGCATCGCCTTCGACGACGAGGACCGGCTGCGCGGCTGGGTGATCGAGCGGCTGATGTGCGATTTCGCCGTGCCGGTGGACGAACTCAATGAGCGCTTCGGCGAGGCGGCGGCCCCGGTGATCCAGGAGATGCGCTATTCAGCCATGCTCGATGGCGACGATCTGGTGAACTTCGACGGCGCGCATTTCACCGTCACCGAGCGGGGCAAGGCCTTCGTGCGCTCCATCGCCTCGGCCTTCGACACTTATCTCAGCGGTGGTGTCGGACGGCATTCGGTGGCCGTGTAGCGACACGGTGAAGTACCTGCAGTTCCGGTAGACCTCACCATGAGATCAGTTCGTGCCCTCTGAGCCGTAAACGCCCTAAGTAATCCCCCTAAGATTCCGACCGGAATTTCGCTCGCCGCCATCCTCCGTCATCTTGGCCCCATCCAAGAAGAGGACACGGATATGCACATTCAGTCGACCTTCCGGGTGAAACCCGCCGACGCCAGGATCAACGAGCCGGGCAGCGTAACCGCTCTTCTTCTCGCCATGCAGCCGGCGGCCGTGACCCTCTATGCGGCCGACGCCCCGATCTACAGCCAGGGCGACGCGGCCGGGCCGCTCTACCTTGTCGAATTCGGCACCGTGCGGGTCTGCCGCCTCACCGCCGACGGCCGCCGCCAGATCACCGCCTTCCACACCGCCGGCGAAATCTTCGGTTTCGAGGCCGGCGACGAACATGACAGCTACGCCGAGAGCGTCGATGGTGCCGGCATCCGCGTGCTGCGCTCGATTTCGGGCGGCGAAGCCGCCGGCTCGATGCTGACGCTGGCGCTCAAGAGCCTCGCCCGCACCCAGCACCACCTGATGGTGCTCGGCCGCCGCACCGCCAACGAGAAGATGGCGGCCCTGCTCGCCGACCTCAGCGAGCGCCAGGGCGACGACCGCTTCGTCAAGCTGCCGATGCAGCGCAACGACATCGCCGACTACCTGGGCATCACCTTCGAGACGGTGTCGCGCATCCTGCGCACCTTCAAGGACCAGGGGATCATTCGATTGAAGTCGATCAGCGAGATCGAAATCCTCGACCACGCCGCACTCGAAGACATGTGCGACTGACCAGTTCCGAATGCTTGGGGTCGGTGGGGTTGTGCATCCCTCACCTCCACAAAGCGGGGCGGCGGGCGGCGATCCAGAAGGGTCGCCGCCCTTCCCGTTTTTTGAGAGCCAGATTACGGAGCAGGACATGACCGGCAGACGCATTGCGATCGTGGTGATGATCGTCGCCTTCGCCATGCTCATCGGCTACGCTTGGTTCACCACCGCCGGCAGCGCCGCCATGCTGGACGTATCCGCGCCGGGCGTGAGCCTCACCGGCGGCACGATCTGGTGGCCGTGAGGCTGTAGGCCCCACTTATTCTCAGTGACGAACTCTCTCTCCCTCAAGGGGAGAGAGTCCCGACTGAAGGACAGGATCTACGCCGCTACCGCCTCCGGCAGCGCGGCGGCGAGGTCGGCGCGGAG
>DASWWF010000050.1:0-5579 GCA_036401035.1 Devosia sp. | reverse complement strand
CGAGGTTAGGTCGCCGAACCCCACCGTGCGCGGCATCGGTGTCGAATGGATGCCGAGCGTGGCGTAGGGCCGCAGCCGCTCCAGCCGCTCGGCCGTGAGACCGTCCGACGTCAGGCTGTCGGCGACGATGCCGATCTGGTGTCCCCGCGATGCCAGTTCGCGGGTGAGATCGTTGACGTGCCGGAATAAGCCCCCGACCGGCGCGCGGAGGATCTGCAGGATGCGGAGCGGGTTGTCGGTCATCAGAACCAGCGTTCGGAGATGACGACCGTGTCACCCGGGTAGATCGGGAAGTCGAGATTGACCGTCCCCTTGGACATTTCCTCGCCCTGGCCGCGGTAGATCACTGCCCGCGAGCGGTCGGCGGTGTCGGAGAAGCCGCCCGCCGTGCTGATCGCCGCCCGCACCGTCATGCCGTAGACATAGCTGAACTGGCCGGCAGTCTTGACTGCGCCCTGGATGAAGAAAGGCCGATAAGTCTCTATTTCGACTGCCACACTGGGCTCGCGGATATAGCCATCTGCGAGCGCCGCGGTAATGGCCGCTGCCGTCATCTGCGTGGTCCGCCCCCGGACCGAAATCGCCCCCACCAGCGGCAGCGAGATCGCGCCGCCATCGTCGACACGGTAGCTCTTGGTCATTTCGGCTTCGCCATAGACCGTCACACGCACGACGTCCCCGGTGTCGAGCGTATAGGGCCCCTTGGTCTCCACCAGGTACGTGGAGGCCCTGCCATTGAGCGCGCAGCCGGCAAGCGGAATCACCAGGAGAACGAGAAATATCTGCAGCCAGCGCATCGACTTACTCTTTTTACGAAGGCCTGCAGTCTCTCCGCACTATGGTTAAAATTCCCCTTAGAGAGCGCCCCGCGGCAGTGCGACTTGCGACTGGCTTAACGGAATGCTTACCACGTCCGCCCCATAAGTCCGGCGTGGACGAAAGGCTGTGCCCATGACTGTAGTTGAGTCCCTCGGGGAAGAACGTTTGGACCTCCGGGCGCTGCTCGGGGCCGTGGGCGCCCGCTGGCTGCGTATTGTTCTGGTCACCGTGCTTTTGCTCGGCACGACCTATGCCATTTTGATGTTCGTGCCCAAGCTCTACGAGTCGTCGGCCAGCATTCTGGTCGAGCAGCGCACCAACGCCTTCACCCGCACCGCGAATGACCAGCAGCAGGCCAACGCCGTCACCATGGACTCGCTGATGGCGAGCCAGGTCGAACTGATCAAATCGCGCGACAATATGTTGACCGTCATCGAGGCGCTCAACCTGCGCGAAAATCCCGAGTTCGGCGGGGTAGGGTTCTCGCCTGTCAATCTCATCATGCAACTGCTGGGCCGCAAGCCGGACCTCAAGAGTCTCGATCAGATCGTCCTCGACAATCTCAACGAGCGCGTCACCGTCCGCCGCGAGAACACCTCGTCGGTCGTCTCGGTGTACGTCCAGTCCGAAGATCCGCAACTGGCCGCCGACATCGCCAATGCCATCGCCAACGCCCATGTGAAGCGCCGCGCCGACCTCTCCCTCGCCGACACCGCCGAGGCCACAGGCTGGCTCGAGAACGAGATTTCAAAGCTGCGCGTGAAGGTGCAGGACGCCGAAACCGCCGTCGCCAATTATCGCGCCACCAATGATCTCTTCCAGTCAGGCACCGGCCAGACCTCGATTCTCGACCAGCAGCTCTCCAACATCGCCACCCAGATCACCTCGGCACAGGAGCGCAAGAACTCTGCGCAGTCCCGTGCCACCCTGATCCGCGGCCTGCTGCAGGCTGGCCAGCCCATCGATGGCGTCGCCGACGTGCGCAACTCGCTGGGCATGCAGAACCTCATGCAGTCGCGGGCGACCCTGCAGGGCGAACTCGCGCAGCGTTCCTCGACGCTGCTCTCCAACCATCCGACGATCAAGGCCCTCCGTGCCCAGATCAGCGCCATCGACACGCAGATCACCGCCGAGGGCCGCCGGGTCGCCGAGGCGCTGGAGGCCGAAGCCAAGGTCGAAGCCAATCTCGAACAGTCGCTCAACGACGATCTGGCGCGGCTGAAGCTCTCCGTTTCGACCGCCACCCGCGACACCGTCACCCTCGACAGCCTGCAACGCGAGGCCAAGGCACAGCGCGACCTGCTCGAAAGCTATCTTGCCCGCTATTCCGATGCCGCGGCCCGCACCGACTCGAGCTCGACCCTGCCGGACGTTCGCGTCGTCACCTTCGCCGCGCCATCCATCGTACCCGCTTCTCCCAAGACCGGCCTGGTCCTCGGCGCCGTGGCTTTCCTTGCCGTGTCCCTGCAGGTCGGCGCCATCCTCTTCGGCGAACTGATGTCCGGTCGCGCCGTGCAGCGCCGCGTCGAGCCGGCCGAACCCTACGCACCCGCCGAAGACGAGCCCGATCTCTTCGATGACCTCGACCCCGAGGTTGAACCTGTGGCCGCCGAGCATCCCTTCGTCCATGCCGCCGCCCGCCGCCCCGAGCCGGAACCGGAAGTGGCAGCCGTCGAGCCCGAACCCGAGCCGGTTGCCGCCATCGTCGAGCCCGAGGCCCACGTCCCGCCGCCCCAGCCCGCGCCGGCTCCCGTCGCGCCTCCGCCGCAGCCCGAACCCGCCGCCCGCAATGCCGGCGCCTCCGCCCTCGAACTCAGCAATCTCGCCGCCGATATCGCCATCGGCCGGGTGCGCGTCGTCATGCTCGCGGCGCTGAGCAATTTCCGCGATGTGGAGCGGGTCTCCGAACTGCTCGTCCGCAGCGCACTCGATCGCGGCCTCTCGGTCGCCACCATCGACGCCGGCAGCGCCCGACTCTCCGCTGAACCCGGTCTCACCGACCTGGCGGCCGAAAAGGCCGGTTTCGGCGATGTCGTCCACAAGGTCAGCGAGGGCCTCGCCGCCGTGCCATGGGGGCATCGCGACATCCTCGAACGCCGCTCGATGAAGCCGGTGACCCTCATCGAGGCCCTGACCGACATCTACGAGGTCGTCATCGTCCAGACCGGCCGTATCGGCGTGACCTCGACCCTGCCGGTGTTCTCCGGCATCGACTGCCGCCTCGTCATGGTGGCCGGCGAACAGCCCGATCGCGACGCCGTCCAGTCCGCCCTCGCCGAGGCCGCGACGCTCGGTTACGAGGTCGGCCAGATGGTCTCGGCGCCCGCGCAGCGGTCCGTCGCCTGATGCCTTCGCTGAAATACGCCGCCATCCGCGGTGTGTTCGAACTGCTCTGGGCTTCGCAATTGCCGGCCTTGATCCGGCGGCTGTCGACGTCCAAGGGCGTGATCTTCACGCTCCACCGCGTCTTGCCCGAGGAACCGGCGGACTTCTCGCCTAACGCCATCCTTCAGGTGCGGCCGGATTTCCTCGAATTCGTCATCCAGCGCATCCGCGAGTTGCGCATCGACATCGTCGACCTCGACGAAGCCATCCGCCGCATCGAAACGCCCGAGCGCACCCGGCCCTTTGTCGTCTTCACCTTCGACGACGCCTATCGCGACAACCTGCGCTACGCCCTGCCGATCCTCCGCCGCAACCAGTGCCCCTTCACCCTCTATGTACCCACCGCCCTGGTCGATGGCGTGGGCGAGATCTGGTGGCAGGCGCTCGAGGACATCATCGCCCGGCAGGAGGCCGTCGCCGTCACCTATCTGGGCGAGACCGATTATCTGCCCACCAAGTCGCTGCGCGAAAAGAACGAGGCCTATGACGACCTCTACTGGCGCATGCGCGCCATGCCCGAGCCCGACCGCGTACAACTGATCCGGGCGCTGGCGGGCCAGTACGGCCTCGACCTCGACGCCCACTGCCGCGATCTCATCATGGACTGGGCCGAGCTCAAGACCTTCGCTGGCGAACAGCTCTGCACCATCGGCGCCCACACCGTGCATCACTACGAGCTCGCCAAACTGCCGCCTGCCGAGGCCCGCAACGAGATCGAGCAGTCGGTGCGCATCATCAAGGCGCAGTTCGGCATCGCCCCGATCCACCTGTCTTATCCCATCGGCGGTCCGGCCTCGGCCGGTGAGCGTGAGTTCGCCATGGCCAGGGAACTCGGCCTCCGCTCCGCCGTCACCACCCGGCCCGGCGGCCTCTACCATCGCCACAAGGACAGCCTTCACGCGCTGCCCCGCGTCTCCCTCAACGGCCTCTTCCAGGCCCGCCGCTATGTCGATGTCTTTGCCACCGGCGCCATCTTCTCGCGCCTGCCGGGCTGAGGCCGTTTACCCCGCGCTAAGGATGAAACGGCGGGCCTGTCCCGGAAAATGGGCAAAATCGTCCGCTGCCTGCGTCATCAAGGGCGTCTCGGGAAAGTGGCCGCCGCCCGTCTCGATCGAAGCCTACCGCAAGGGCGCCGCCTGACCGTCCGGGCTATTCCCGTCCGGGCGCGAATAGCATAGAGCAGGGGCCTCCCTTTCAGGAACTTCTCTATGTCCGATCTGATCGTCGACGGTGCCCAGCCTGTGTCGGGCACCATCCGTCCTTCCGGCAACAAGAACGCAGTGCTGCCCATGCTCTGCGCCACCCTGCTGACCAGCGACGAGGTGACCCTCACCAACGTCCCCGAGATCAGCGACATCGATAAGCTGGTGGAGTATTTCCGCTCCAAGGGCTCTCGCGTCGAGCGCGACCTGGCTGCCCAGACGCTGGTGATCCAGCACGATTTCGACGCCTTTGCCGCGAGCGACGCTGAGCTGCCGGTCGGCATCCGCGCCGCCGTGCTGCTGCTGGCCCCGGCGCTGTTGCGCAGCAGCCACCTGATCTTCGACACCGAGGCCAAGGGCTGTGCGCTCGGCGTGCGCGAGATCGACCCGCATCTCGAAATCCTCGAACGCTTCGGCGCCACCATCGCAGCGACCCATCCGTATCGGATCGAGCGCCGCGCCGGCATAAGCGGCGTCGACATCTGGCCCGACTATGCTTCGGTGACCGCCACCGAGACCTTCGCCATGATCGCGACGCTGGCGCATGGCACCTCCCAGCTCAACAATGCCGCTTCGGAACCGCATGTGCAGGCGCTGTGCGACATGCTGGCCTCGATGGGAGCCGATATCGATGGCATCGGCACATCCAAGCTGACCGTCCGCGGCGTCAAGGAGCTGCGGGGGACCGTTGCCCGCGTCCCCGATGACCACCACGAAGTTGCGACCTTCCTTGCCATTGCCGCGGTCACCGGCGGCCGGCTGACAGTCGAGACCGACATGGGGCCGCACATGACGCTGATCCTGCGGCAGCTCGGCAAGCTCGGCATAGAGTTCGAAGTCGGCGAGGGCACCATCACCACCACCGGCTGGACCCGCCGGATCACCGAGCCCTATACCGCCGAGATGCTGCCCAAGATCGAGGCGGCGCCGTGGCCGTACTATCCGGCCGACCTGCTGCCCCATGCCGTGGGTATTTCGGTGGGCTGCACCGGCGACATCATGTTCTGGAACAAGGTCTATGAGGGCGCCCTGGGCTGGAGCGCGGAACTGCTGAAGTTCGGCGCCCGCGTGCACTTGTCAGATCCGCACCGGCTGGTGGTGTTCGGCGGCAACCAACTGCGGCCGGCGACGGTCGAGGCGCCCTATATCATCCGCGTCGTCGTGGCGCTGCTG
>DASWWF010000049.1:0-3524 GCA_036401035.1 Devosia sp. | reverse complement strand
AGCGAGATCCGCACCGCCATGGCCCATATCACGGCGCGGCGGGAAGAAAGCCGGCCGGACGGCACGCTCGAAAACGGCAAGAAGAAGCCGTCTAAACTCGCGCCCGCTGGCCAGTCGACGCAGATGATCATCGGTGCCGACAAGGCGAACGATGAGATCATCCTCACCCGCTCGGCGGGGCTCTATGCCGGCTATGGTTTGAAGCGCGTCTACTACTCCGCCTTCTCGCCCATCCCCGACGCCAGCTCGAAGCTGCCGCTGGCCGCGCCGCCGCTCCTGCGCGAGCACCGGCTCTACCAGGCCGACTGGCTCATCCGCTTTTACCAGTTCGACGTGCCCGAGATCGTCGCGGGCGGGGAGGGGGGCGACCTCGATCTCGCCGTCGATCCGAAGCTCGCCTGGGCGTTGAAGCATCGCGAGAGTTTTCCGATCGACGTCAACCGCGCCGACCGGCACCTGCTGCTCCGCATTCCCGGCGTCGGCGTCAACGGCGTCAACCGCATCCTCCAGACCCGCCGCCACCACCGCCTGCGCCTCTCCGACGTGGCGCGGATGGTCGCCTCGATCGACAAGGTCCGCCCCTTCATCTGCGCCGGCGACTGGACGCCGGGCGGGGCGCTCGACGACCAGAAGCTGCGCGCCAAACTCACCCCGCCGCCAGAGCAGTTGAGCCTCTTCTGATGCGGTCGATCCGGCTCGAGCATCTCAACGATTTCGACGAGTGGCGCGGCGTTGCCCGGGCGCTGCTGCTCAGCGGAACATCGCCTGATGAATGTTCATGGTCCGACGTTACGGCCAGTGACGGACTTTTCGACGCGCATGATGAGATTTCCGGGGTGACTCGGCGTGCCGTCGGCACCGTGCCGCCGCGTTTCATCGAGCTGGCGCAATCGGCCATCTGCCACAGCGACCCGGAGAGATTTGCCTTGCTGTACAGGCTCTTATGGCGCCTGCAGAAAGACAAGGCGCTACTCGAAGCGCGCTCCGATCCCGATGTCGGCAAGCTCGAACGCCGCGCCTCCGCCGTCCGCCGCGACAGCCACAAGATGAAAGCCTTCATACGATTCAAGGAGTTAGCCGAGGAAGACCGGTTCGCCGCCTGGTTCGAACCCGAACACTACATCCTCGAACGCACCGCCCCCTTCTTCGTCCGCCGCTTCGCCGGCATGCACTGGGCCATCGTCACGCCTTACGCTAGTGCCTTCTGGGACAAGGAGAAATTGACCTTCGGCCCGGGTGGCAGCAAGCTCGACGTCCCCGCTGACGACGCCCTCGACGACGTCTGGCGCACCTATTTCTCGTCGATCTTCAATCCCGCCAGACTCAAGATTTCCATGATGAAATCGGAGATGCCGGTCAAATACTGGCGCAACCTCCCCGAGGCCACGATCATTCCCGATCTCATCCGCACGGCCAAGGAGCGGGAGAACGAGATGATCGAGCGCATGGCCAGCCAGCCGCCGGCGCGCCACCTGCGGCAGGTGGAACGGCAGGAGCCGGAAGAGCTGCACGAAATCAAGACCTTGGCCGATGCGCGGTCAGCCGTGCAGGGCTGCACCCGCTGCCCGCTCTACGAACATGCCACGCAGGCGGTTTTCGGCGAAGGCCCCCCGCATGCCGAGATCATGTTCGTGGGCGAACAACCCGGCGACAACGAGGACCTCGAAGGCAGGCCGTTCGTCGGCCCGGCCGGGCAGGTGTTCGACAGGGCTATGAAAAAGCTCGGCTTTTCGCGTCGCGACGTTTACGTCACCAATGCGGTCAAGCACTTCAAGTTCGTACCCCGCGGCAAGCGCCGCATCCACCAGAAGCCCGATGCCGGCGAAGTCCAGGCCTGCCGGTTCTGGCTCAATCTCGAGCGCGAATTCGTCAAACCCAGGCTGATCGTCGCCATGGGGGCCACCGCCGTGCGCGGCGTGCTGGGCAAGGCCGCGACCATTTCCTCGTTGCGCGGCAAGCCCTTGGAACTCGATGACGGCACCGTGGTGCTCGCCACGGTGCACCCGTCCTACCTGCTGCGCCTGCCGGATCGAGACCAAGCCGCGGTCGAACTCGAACGCTTCGAGGCCGACCTCAAGCTGGCGCAGACCATTGCCGATGGCCTCAGCCGGCGGCAAGGCTCCAGAACATCTTGATCGAGGTCGCCACGAGGAACACGCCGAAGCCATAGGCGAGGTATTTCCGCGGGACCGAATGGGCGGTCTTGGCACCCCAGGGCGCCGTCAGCATCGACAGCGGAATGATGGCGATCAGCGCCGCGAGGTTGACGTAACCCACTGAAAAGGGCGGCAATCCGGCCGCGCCCCAGCCGGTGATGATGTAGCCCACGGTGCCGGGGATAGCGATGACGAAGCCGATGGCCGAGGCGGTGCCCACGGCCTTGCGGATATCGGTGCCGAAGGCGGTGAGGATCGGCACGCTGAGCGTACCGCCGCCGATGCCCATCATGGCCGAAATGGTGCCCACCACGACGCCCAGCCCCGCCTTGATCCCGGCATTGGGGAAGCCGTCCCAGAGCTTGTGGCTGTCGGCGCGGAGGATCATGTTGGCGGCGACGGCCAGCGCCGTCACGGCAAAGACCAGCGTCAGCACGCGGCCATCGACGAAGCCGGCGATCAAGGTGCCGACCACGACGCCGATGAAGATCATCGGCCCCCATGATTTCAGCAGATCGACGTCCACCGCCTTGTGCTTGCGATGCGAACTGGCCGAGGCCCAGGAGGTGGCGATGATGGTGGCGAGCGAAGTCGCTACCGCCACCTTCATGCGGATCGAGATATCGACGTCGAACGCCGCCAGCACCGCATCGAGCACCGGCACGATGACGATGCCGCCACCGACGCCGAGCAGGCCGGCGACGAAGCCGGCGACGAGACCGGTGGCAGCCATGGCGGCGATCCAGGCGCCGTATTGAGCAAGGAATTCCATCTCAGTACCCCAGTGCCAGGCCGTCCTTGCGGTGGTCCGAACCACCGATCAGGATGCCGCGTGCGTGGTCGATATAGATGGCCTGGCAGCCGCCGATCGGGCCGGCCGACCACGCCACATCGTGGCCGCGCGCCACCAGATCGGCGGCGATGGCATCGCCGAAGCCGGGCTCAAGCGTCAGCTTGCCGCCGAAGGCAAAGCTGCGCGGCGCCTCGTTGGCGCGCTGCGGATCATAGCCGCGGTCGAACATGTGGGTGAGGAAATGGACGTGGCCCACCGCCTGGAACTGCCCGCCCATGACGCCGAACGGCATCACCGGCACGCCGTTCTCCACCACCATGGCCGGTATGATGGTGTGCAGCGGGTGCTTGCGCCCGGCGAGTTCGTTGGGGTGGCCGGCCGTCAGCGAAAAACCGCTGCCGCGGTTCTGCAGCAGCACGCCCGATTTCGGCGCATAGATGCCCGAGCCGAAGGCGGCAAAGAGCGAGTTGATCAGCGAGACGCTGTTGCGGTCCTTGTCGACCACGGTGAGATAGACCGTGTCGCGGTGCACCGGTCCGTCCCAGAGGCTCGCGGGCTGGGCGACATCCATGCGG
>DASWWF010000048.1:0-3978 GCA_036401035.1 Devosia sp. | reverse complement strand
GTCGGCAGCGGCCAGTCCGGCGGGCAGATCGCCAAGGATCTCTCCGATGCCGGCCGCGAAGTCTATCTCGCCACCGGCCGGGTCGGCCGCCTTCCCCGCCGCTACCGGGGACGTGACCTCGCATTGTGGCTCACCGAGAACGGTGCGCTCGACGTACGGCGTTCCGAATTCATGCTGCCCTCCGGCACCGTTCCCGCCCGCCCGCTGCAGGGCGCCATGGAAACGCTGAGCCTGCAGGGGCTCAGCGCCCAAGGCGTGATCCTCCTCGGCCGCATGACCGGTGCGGACGGCACCCGCCTCACCTTTTCCGATGACGTCGCCGACAACATCCGCTTCGCCGACGAGGCCTCGGCCGCCGTCCGCGCCCGCGTCGACGACTACATCGCCCGCAAGAGCATCGCCGCGCCGCCGGCCGAGGACGACCCCGCCGAAGTTGTAGCGCCGAAACTCCCCTCGCCGCCCATCACCTCGCTCGACCTCGCCGATCGCGGCATCAACACCGTGGTCTGGTGCACCGGCTTCGATGGCGATTTCAGCTGGCTCAAAGTGCCCGGTGCCCTCACATCTGACGGCCAGCCCGCGCATGTCGATGGCTTTGGCGCTGCTGTCGGGGTCTACTTCCCCGGCCTCGATTTCGCAGTGACCCGGAAGTCCGGCACCATCCTCGCCGCCGGCGAGGAAGCCGACGCTATCGTTGCCGATATCCGACGCCGCATGGACTGGCCCGCGGCATCTTCGCTGCGCCGTGATCGCGGGGGCGCAATCTCTCCTTGATCCTCCCCCGCAAGCGACCCTTGCGGGGAGGGGACCGGCAAAGCCGGTGGAGGGGCGCGTCGCCTTAGTTCGCCTAATACGCCTCCGGCACGTACATCTCGTCGGGCACGGGGTGCCGCACATAGTCGGCGTGGCGGACGCGCGGCGGCAGTACCACGTCCTCATGCGGCACGTCCTCGTAGGGCACCCGCGTCAGCAGATGCGCGATGCAGTTGAGCCGCGCCCGTTTCTTGTCCACCGCTTCGACCACCCACCAGGGCGAGTCCTCCGTGTGGGTGCGGTTGAGCATTTCTTCCTTGGCCTTGGTGTATTCCTCCCAATGCACCCGGCTCTGCAGGTCCATGGGGCTGAGCTTCCATTGCTTGAGCGGATCGTGGATGCGCATCTTGAAGCGGAACTCCTGCTCCTCGTCGGTGATCGAGAACCAGTATTTGACGAGGATGATGCCCGAACGGACCAGCATGCGCTCGAATTCGGGCACCGAGCGGAAGAACTCCTCGAGCTCGTCGTCGCTGCAGAACCCCATCACCCGCTCGACGCCGGCCCGGTTGTACCAGCTGCGGTCGAACAGCACGATCTCGCCTGCCGTCGGCAACTGGCTGACATAGCGCTGGAAATACCACTGGCCGCGTTCGCGCTCGCCCGGCGCGGGCAGGGCGACGGTGCGGCAGACGCGCGGGTTGAGCCGCTGCGTGATGCGCTTGATGGCGCCGCCCTTGCCGGCCGAGTCGCGCCCCTCGAACAGCACCACCACCTTGAGCTTTCTATAGGCCACCCAGTCCTGCAGCTTGACCAGCTCGTGCTGCAGCCGGAACAGCTCGCGGAAATAGGCCTTGCGGTCGATGGATTCGCCGCCGCCTTCGCCCATGCCGTCGGCGACCATCTCGTCGAGGCGGTCGTCCTCCAACTGCAGTTCCAGCTCTTCGTCGAAATCGTCGGCGATCGCCTGCTTGATCCGGTCCAGCTCGTCCATTCCGATGTCCCCATCTGCCTCGCGCGGGACCTAAAGGTCATCGTGTGACAGGCGTGTGACGGGTATAGGCTGCGACATCTTCACCGGCTGCATTCGATCTGATGTAGATCAAAATCCGGGCCTCTCCTAAGAGTAGCACTGCCGCCAAAAGGACCTCCGATGCCGCCCACCCATGCCCAGCTCCGCACCCTGATCGACGCCTTCTACGAGCGCGTCCGCGCCGATGAGCGGCTGGGGCCGATCTTTGCGGCGCATGTGAGCGATTGGGAGGCGCATTCGGAACGGCTCACCGATTTCTGGTCGTCGCTGATGCTCGGCAGCGGGCGCTACAAGGGCAATCCCTTCGCCATGCACCAGCCCTTTGCCGGCGATCTCGATGTCGCCCTGTTCGAGCGCTGGCTCGAGCTCTGGGCGCTGACCACCGCCGAGCAGTTCCCGGAAGATCTCGCCGCCGAGTTCCAGCGCAAGGCCCGTCGTGTCGCCGAAAGCCTCAAGGCCGGCCTGCTGTTCGATCCAGCCGCCCCACCATCTGCTCCGAGGTCCGTCTCGGCATAACTCGCCCCAGCCAGGCACTCCCCGCGTCCTAGTATCCGTCTCAAAGGCATAAGAAATGCTCAGCATTCTCAACCGTCCCGTCCGGCTGCTTGCGGCAGCGGCGGCAGTGTCGCTCCCCCTGACAGCCACGCCGGCCTTCGCCCACGTCAAATGGTTCGCGCCCTATATCGTCGACGCGCCGCCCATGCCGATCGCCGCCACCCTCACCAATATCTGGTTCTGGACGGCCCTCGTTCTGGTGCTGGTGTTCTTCATCGCCACCCGTTTCCTCGAGGAAAAGCCGGTCGGCCAGGCGGTCACCGGCGTTTTCGACAAGGTGACCAACCCGCTCTGGCTGCGGCTCGACGACTTCGTTCGCGCCGTCATCGGCGTCTTCTTCGTCGCCATCTTCGCGGTCGGCGGCGTCTATTTGACGCCGGATTTGAAGACCCCGGCCGAATGGGTGTCGTGGCTGCAGCTCTTCATCGCCTTCGGTGTCTTCAGCCGCAAGACCATGCCGCTCTCGGCGCTTGGCATCATCGTGCTCTGGGTGCTGGCGCTGCGCGACTATGACCTCTTCCACCTGCTCGATTACCTGGCGCTCGGCGTCGCCGTGGCGCTCTATCTCGTGCTCGCGGCCAGCAACAATGAGAACTGGCGCAGGCATCGCTTCGAGGTGCTGCGCTGGGGCGTCGCCATCGCGCTGATGTGGTCGAGCCTTGAAAAGTTCGCCTATCCCGAATGGTTCTGGCCGCTGGTCTACGAAAAGCCGTTCCTCACTTTCGGCATGCCGCGCGATGTGTTCATCCCGATGGCCGGCGTCGCCGAGTTCACCATGGGCTTCGGCCTGCTCTGGACGCCGCTGGTGCGGCGCCTCTCGGCGGTGGCCCTGTTCATCATCTTCAACGCCGCCGTCTGGCCCTTCGGCCGCATCGACCTTGTCGGCCACGCGCTGATCATGGCCATCATCGTCGCCATCGCCGTGGACCCGACGCGCGAACTGCACTTCCTCCCCAGGATCCGCCAGGCGCTCGCCAATGTGCCGGTGGCGCTGGCCACGGCGCTGTTCGTCTTCGGGGCCGGCTATTGGGGCCTGCACATGGCCTTCTATGGCGTGCAGGAGTGGAAGCCGCTGATCGACATGCCGACGGCAACGCACACCTTCGACCCGGAACGGCCGCATGAAGCGCCGCTCACCTCGGCCCCGGCCGGTGGCCACGCCGGCCACACCGCCCCGGCGACCGGCCCGGTGCCAGCCGCCGAAGTGGCCGCCGCCTACGCCGCCACCATGGACACCATGCATGGTCCGATGATGGACGGCATGACCGACCCCAACCCCGACGCTGCCTTCATCAAGGGCATGATCCCGCACCACCAGGGCGCCGTCGACATGGGCAAGGTCGTGCTCCAGTACGGCACCGACCCCGACGTCCGGAATCTCGCCCAGCACATCATCGCCGACCAGCAGATCGAAATTCTGCAGATGCAGGCCTGGCTGGAGAAGCAGGGGCTGGCGCCGAAGGAAGAGTGAGGGGGACCATCAGTCGGGACTCCTCTCCCGCTTGCGGGGGAGGATACCGGCCATAGGCCGGAGGAGGGGGGTGCCGCTTGCGCCGCCCTCACCCTCCGATAGTCCAGTCAGCGCAAGGTGCACCCCCCTCCACCACGCTATGCGTGGTCCCCCTCCCCCGCAGGCG
>DASWWF010000047.1:0-2409 GCA_036401035.1 Devosia sp. | reverse complement strand
TGGCAGGTGACGCTGTGTTCATGATGGCGCGAAAGCAGCACAGCGGCTGCCGCCCGGCAAGAGCGCCCGAGGGTTCAGGCGTGGGTTTCGACGACCTGCTTCATCACCATCAGGTCCGTGCGCACCCACTCGATGGCCGAGCGGAACTCCATTTCGGTGACGCCCGGGCGCCGGAAGAAGCGGAACGTATAGACGCAGCCCTCGTCGTTCTCGACCAGCCGCACCGGCATCATCACCGGCTCGACCCCCGGCACGTAGACAGCGTGATCGAGCACGCCATAGGGGTTGGGGCGGCAAAAGAGGATGTGGCGCAGGCCGCCGAAATGCGTCTCGGCTTCCCACACCCACTGGTCGACCTGGCGATAGCTCTCGGGCTCGACGGCGGCCCATTTCCCATAGTTCTGCGGGTCGGAGAGAAACGCATAGGCCGACTGGAAGGGCCGGGCGATGGGCAGTGAAATGAGATGGCCTTCGAGCATGACGTCCGGAGCGAGCGGCCGCGCCCGGCGCCAAACCGGTCCCATCCTGCCGCTTTTCGAGGATGCCTCACCCCGGCTAACAAATGGTGACGCAGACCGCGGAGGCGGATTTTCCCCGCCCTGACAGCGATCTCAACCTTGCGGAAACCTCTTGGCTCACATAAACAGCGCCGTCGTTGAGGCCACGTGGCGGAGTGGTTACGCAGCGGATTGCAAATCCGTGTATTCCGGTTCGATTCCGGACGTGGCCTCCAACCTTTCCCCTGTCATGACCTGCTCAAAGCCCGGTGCAAGGCGCTTTTGACGCGCTTGAACCCGCTGCGTGGCGGGCGTATGGGACGGGCAAGAGAACGTGCCCAGGGGTGAACGACATGGTGGATTTCGAGCGCGCGCGCCAGGTGATGGTGGACAACCAGCTGCGCACCAGCAACGTCACGGACCGGCGGCTGCTGGCGGCCATGGGGAGCATCGCCCGCGAGAATTTCGTGCCGGCGTCCCGTCAGGGGCTGGCCTATATCGACGAGGCCCACGACCTCGGCCATGGCCGCGCCATGCCGGCGCCGGCGCCCTTCGCCAAGCTGGTCCAGCTCGCCGAAATCCAACCGACCGATGCCGTCCTCGATCTGGGTGCGGGCCTGGGCTATTCGACCGCCGTGCTTGCGCAACTGGCGCACGAAGTGGTGGGCGTCGAGAGCGACGAGACCCTCGCCGCCGAGGCCAGGAAGGCGCTGGCGGCGGCCGGCGTAAGCAATGCCGAGATCGTCGTCAGTGCGTTCGACGACGCGCAGCCACACGCCCGGGGCTTTGACGTCATCGTGCTCGAGGGCACGGTCGACGAGATCCCGCACGGGCTCTTCAAGCTCTTGCGGGATGGCGGCCGGCTGGTCGCCATGATCCGGCGCGGCCCGACGGCCGTCGCCAATGTTTTCGTCAAGACGGGCGCCACGGTCAATTCGCGCGCCGAGTTCAACACCAGCCTGCCGCCTTTGACCGCGGCAAAGAAGGCGGACGAGTTCGTGTTCTGAGATCTGGAGCGTTACTGACCGGCGATCCAGCAGTGTTGCGGGCGCATCACGCCGCCCCTGATTTCGTACATGAAATCGTTGCGTGCCTTGTCCATGCTAGTTGTTAACCCCATGTCGCGGGCATACTGTCTTGGGGTCGGAGGTTTCGTCTATGAAGTTGTCGGGGGCGTTGCGCGCAAGCGCTGTTGCATTGATCATGGCTGCCGCTCCGGCAGTCGCGCAGGCGGAAACGCTGCGCCAGGCGCTCGAGGCTGCCTATTCGAATAATCCAACGATCATGTCGGCGCTGCTCAGCGTCAAGGCGACCGCCGAGGACATCGCGCGCGCCAAGGCCTCCAAGCTGCCCCAGCTCGACCTCAATGCGTCGAGCGGCATCGCCTGGTCCGTGACCAACGGCAAGTCGACCGTCACTGAGCCGACGTTCAAGCTGGGCCTCGATTACCGGCAGAACATTTTCGACAATTTCCAGTCCGAAGCCGCCATCGAAGGCGCCCGGGCGATGACGGAAGTCTCTAAATACGCGCTGCGCAATTCCGAGCAGAACGTGCTGCTCTCGGCCGTGCAGGCCTATATGAACGTGGTGCGCGACCAGCAGCTCGTGGCACTGCGCCAGGACAACGTCTCGTTCTTCGAGGCGCAGGTGGACAGCGCCGACAACCGCCTGCGGCTGGGTGAGGGCACCAAGATCGAAGTCTCGCAGGCGCAGGCCCGCCAGGCCGCCGCCGTGGCCAGCTATCGTGCCGCCATGGCCTCGCTGCAGTCGAGCCAGGCCAGCTATGAGCGCTGGATCGGCCACAAGCCCAAGAACCTCTCGACCGATTTCAAGTTCGGCGGCGTGCTGCCCAAGTCGCTCGATTCTGCCATTGCCTCGGCCGAGGAAAACCATCCGGCCATTCTCTCGGCCC
>DASWWF010000046.1:0-6202 GCA_036401035.1 Devosia sp. | reverse complement strand
CCCGCCGCTGCCCGAGGACGAGGTGCTGTCGCGCCTTCTCTTCAAGCGCTCGATGGGCGAACTCACCCCGCTGCAACTCGCCAAGCTGGCCGGCGCCGCGGCCGAACTTGCCGGCGGCTCCAACACCTCGCTGGTGGATTCCCTCCGCACCAAGGCCGGCCTTGCCGATCTCGACGTGGTGACCGGTGAAGACGGCAACCTCGCCGTCCAGGCCGGCACCTACATTCAGGACAATGTCTATCTCGGCGTCCAGGCCGGCGCCGACGGCCAGTCCCGGGTGACCGTCAACCTCGACGTCACCGACAACGTCAAGGCCCGCGCCGCGACGGGCACGAACGGGGAGACGAGTGTGGGCGTGTTCTATGAGGCGGATTACTGAGGCATCTGCGCCATCAGTCGGGTCTCCCTCCCCTCTGATGGGGAGGGGGGGACCAGCCGAAGGCTGGTGGGTGGGGTGACGGAGAGCCAGGGGGCGGCTGGTGCAAGCGGCACCCCCACCCACCGGCTGCGCCGGTCCCCCCTCCCCACAGGGGGGAGGGAAAAGGAGAGGTCGGTGCCCGCCCCCTAATACATCCCCATATGCCGCTGCAGCGCGGCGTTGAAATGCGCCGATAGCGCGGCCACCGCCTTGTCCGGGTCGCGCGCCTTGCAGGCGAGGATGATTTCCATGTGCTCGCGGATCGAGCGCAGCGCGATGGGCGCCGTGAGCTTGCGGTCGAGCCGCAACAGCCGCAGGTAGTTGTGCATGCGCTTGTAGCTGGTGGCGATCAGCGGGTTGTTGAGGCTGGCGATGATGGCGTTGTGCAGCAGTTGCTCGAGCGCCTCGAGCTCCTCCTTGGCCTCATCGCTGAGCCCATTGGTCTCGATCGCATCGATCAGCGCCCGATGCCGCCGCTCGATCTCGGCAAGGTCCGCATCGTCCACCGTCTCGGCATAGACCGCCACCGCCGCCCGTTCGAGGATGGTGCGATACTGGTAGGTTGAGCGGGTGAGTTCGAGGCCGGGTTTGACGAACTGGATGCCCGAGCGCGGATGGATGGTCAGCACGCCCTCGGTCTCCAGCACCCGCAGCGCATCGCGCAACGGCGCCACCGGAATGCCGAGAAGCTTGACCAGATCGTTCTGCGACACGAAGGCGCCGGCGGGGATTTTCCGCTCGAACAGCGTTTCGAGGATGCGGGTATAGGCGAGGTCGCTCAGTCGCCCCCCGCCGCCGATGTCCGCCACCACCGCTGTTGAATCGTCCTTCGCAGACACTTGCGGCCCTTTCATATCTGCTCTATTAGCTTCGCAATCTGATATATCAGATACACAAGTTAGTCTATTAAAGACCGTCCCCCATGCGCCTGACCGAGTTCCGCATCACCCGTTTCCAGTTCGCACGCGATCGCGTCATCGGCGATAGCCAGGTGCGCGCCGACGATGTGAACATAGCGGCGCTCGAGCTGATTGCCGATACCGGTGCGGTCGGTTTGGGCTTTATCCAGACCTTGTTTTTCCCGCTGCCCGACGAAGCCGAGATCAAGCGGGTGTTCCTGTCCGAGGCCTGGCCCTCGCTCGAAGGCCAGCCGCCCGCTGGGCTCGTCCATCGCGTCAGCCGCCCGCGTGGCGGCAACCAGCGCGCATTCACCCTGCCGTTCCACGAAGCGCTGCAGGTGGCGCTCTGGGATCTGGCGGCCCAGGAAGTGGGCCTGCCGCTCCACAAGCTGCTCGGCAGCCGGCGCGAAAAAGTCCGCGCCTATGCCTCGGGCCTCGATTTCCACCTCTCCGATGACGAGTTCGTGGAGTTCTTCGGCCATGCGGACTCGATCGGCTACGACGCCTTCAAGATCAAGGTCGGCCATCCCGACTTCGAATGGGACCTGCACCGCCTCTCCCTCCTCGCCAAGGCGGTGAAGCCAGGCTCGAAGATCATGATCGACGCCAACGAGGCCTGGGGCGCCAAGGAGGCGATCAACAAGCTCGAAACCATCCGCCGCGCCGGCTACGACCTGCTCTGGGTCGAAGACCCGATCCTGCGCCAGGATTTCGAGGGCCTCAGACTGCTGCGCGAAAGCGTGCCGTGGACCCTCATCAATTCGGGCGAATATCTCGATGCCTCGGGCAAGCGCGCGCTGATGATGGCGGGCGGCACCGACATTCTCAACGTCCACGGGCAGGTGACCGACGTGATGCGCATCGGCTGGCTCGCCGCCGAGCTCGGCATCCCGGTGTCGCTGGGCAACACCTTCCTCGAAGTCGGCATTCACGCCGCCTGCGCGCTGCCCGAAGTCGAATGGCTCGAATACTCGTTCCAGAATTTCGATCACCTCGTCGAGCAGCCGGTCGAGATCCGCGATGGCTGGGCTTTTGCGCCCGACCGCCCGGGCCACGGCCTCGTGCTCAGCGAAGCGGCACGGCGCCAATGGCACCGGCCCAACCTGCTGCCCCGGGCCGAACTCGGGGACGCCCCGTTTAACCCGCGCGTCAAGAACGCGCCAAAGCTCGCGGCCAACCGGACCTGATCCGGCGCCGCATGGACCCGACTGACGCGTCAAGGAGGAAGACGACGATGAACTTCAAGCGCATGATGGTGGCGCTCTCGGCCGTGCTGTTTGCCAGCCCGGCCCTCGCCCAGGAAATCACCGTGTGGGCCGACGCCACCCGCCAGCCGGCCGTGGACGCTTTCGTGGCTGCCCACCCGGAAATCAAGGTGAACCTCGTTCTCGACGACGGCTCGTCGGGCGCCTCCGGCACTTTCCAGACCAAGATCTCGCTGGCCGATCAGGCGGGCGAAGGCTGGCCGGACGTGGTGTTCTCCACCCAGAACAACGATGCCGCCTGGGCCGCCCGCGAGAACAACGGCCAGCAGGCCTTCGCGCAGGTACTCAACGAGGGCTTCCTCGATCAGGCGTTCCTGGATGGTTTCACCCCCGGCGCGCTCGATCCGGTGACCGTCGACGGCAAGGTCTATGGCCTCCGCAACGACCTCGCGCCGGTGCTGTTCTGGTACAACCAGACCCTGCTCAAGGAATTCGGCTACGACGCCCCGACCACCTGGGAAGCCTATCAGGAACTCGGCGATAAGCTCGCTGCCGAGCATCCGGGCTATTTTGTCGGTGCCATCGGCGACGCCTTCCAGGGCCCCTACATCTACTACTGGTCGGGCCAGGCGCCGATCTTCCAGCTCGAAGGCGAGACCTTCAAGTCCGACACCGCGGCCCCGAACTCGGCCAAGGTCTCGGCCCTGATCGATCATATGGTGGCCAACAAGTCCCTGACGCTCGACAGCGTCTTCGGCGCCAGCTTCGTCGCCATGGCCGACAAGCTCGTCGCCATTCCGGGCCCCGCCTGGTACTCGGGCGCGCTGTTCCAGAACCCGGGCGGCGTCAATGCCAAGCCGGGCGATTGGCTCGCTGCTCCGCCGCTGAAGTGGGCCGATGGCGATGCGGTCACCGGTAATGTCGGTGGCGGCGTCTGGTACGCTTCCAGCCACACGCAGCAGCCCGAAGCCGTCAAGACCTTCCTGCAGTTCGTCATCACTGCCGATGGCGTTGCCGGCACCGGCGGTCTCCCGGCCTATCAGGCCGCGGCCGACAAGTGGCTCGACACTCAGGCCGCCAGCGGCTTCTATGCCGGCGACTTCAAGGCTGCCATCCAGGCTGCCGCGTCCAGCGTCTGGAACGGCTGGGGCTACCCGAACTTCTCGCCCGAAACCGCCTGGGCCAAGATCGTCACCCCGGGCCTCGCCTCGGGCAAGACCATGGCCGACCTCGCTGCCGACTGGCAGCAGGAAATGAAGAACGAAGCTCAGGTCGTCGGCTACACCGTCGAATAAGCTTTCACGAACTCCGTCGGGGACGCTCTGTGTCCCCGACTTCCACCGACACCAAGTAAGGTGGGACGTGCCTGGAGCCCGAGTTGACGACGATCGAACAGACTGCTGACACCTCTGCCCGCAGGACCAAGCGAAACGGCAGTGTTGAACGGGCGCAGGGCCGCATCGGCCTTGCATTCGCCGGACCCTACACCCTGTTCCTCGTCGCCTTCGGCATCCTGCCGATGCTCTATGCGATCTACCTGGCCTTCACCAAGAAGGGCGCCTTCGTCGGCGTCGACAACTTCCTAAAGGTGTTCAAGGACTACCGCTTCCTGCCCGCCGTCGAGCATGTCAGCGTGTTCATCGCCGTCTGGCTGGTGATGCTGGTGATCCTCGTCGTGGCGCTGGCTCTGCTGGTCCACTCGATCGGCATCCGCTGGCTCTCGGGCAGCATGCGCTTCATCTACTACATTCCCGGTGCGCTCGCCGGCGCCTCCAGCGTCATGCTGTGGCTCTTCGTGCTCGACCCGACCGTGAGCCCGGTCTCCTTCGTGCTGGGCGCCTTCGGCATCCAGAATTTCGTCGGCGCCGTGCAGCTCGATCGCCTGCCCATCGTCCTCGCCATCATCGCCTTCTGGACCGGCGCCGGCGGCTGGATCGTCATCATGTATGGCGCGCTCAACAACATCCCCAAGGACGTGATCGAGGCCGCCCGCGTCGATGGCGCCGGCCCCATCCGCACCGCCTGGTCCATCCAGATCCCGCTGATGCGCAAGTGGATCGCCTATATGGTGATCATGTCCTTCGCCGGCGGCACCCAGCTCTTCGTCGAGCCGCGCGTGCTCGCTCAGGCCAGCCGCGGCGTAGTCGGGCAGGACTATTCGCTCAACCAGCTCGCCTTCCTCTATGCCTTCAAGCAGAACGATTTCAACGGCTCGGCGGCCATCTCGCTGACACTGCTCGTTGTGGCGCTCGTGCTCTCCATCGTCTTCGTCTTCAAGGGTGGTCTCTTTGAGCGCGCCTGACACCCATATGGTCGGCGGCCGCGCGCAGGACATGACGCCCGCAGCTTGGCTCGGCCGCGCTGCCGGCATCCTGTTCCTCCTCGCCTTTGCGCTGTTCTTCATCGTGCCGCTGCTCTGGCTGCTGGTCGCCCCGACCAAGACCGACCGCCAGCTGCTGCTCGATGCGCCGTTCTCCTTCGGCAGCCTCGATACGCTCGTCGCCAACTGGCAGAGCCTGATGACCTTCCAGAACGGCCTGCTCTGGACCTGGATCGGCAACTCCGTCTTCTATTGCGGCGCCGCTCTGATCATCACGCTCGCCATCTCCATCCCCGCCGGCTACGCCCTCGCCATGACCGAGTTCCGCGGCCGCCGCCTGCTGCTGGCGACCACGCTCATCGTCATGCTGGTGCCCTCGACCGCGCTGGTGCTGCCGATCTTCCTCGAACTGAGCGCCGTGCGGCTGATCGGCAACCCGCTCGCCGCCATCCTGCCGTTCTCGTTCTTCCCGTTCGGCGTCTACCTGACCTACATCTACTTCTCGACCGCGGTCTCCAAGGACCTGCTCGATGCTGCCCGCATCGATGGCGCCACCGAGTTCCAGGTGTTCTCGAAGATCGCCATGCCACTGGCGACGCCGGTCATCGCGCTGGTCGGCTTCTTCAGCTTCACCGGCAACTGGAACAACTATTTCCTCCCCTATGTGACGCTGCCGGGCAAGAAGGCGCCGATCCAGGTCGGCCTCGCCGAGCTGCTGTCGAACGTCCCCGCCTTCAACCCCACCAACGCCGCCTCGATCACCATCTCGCTGTCCTCGTTGGCCCTGGCGACTCTCGTCGCCATTGCCCCGGTGATGCTGGTGTTTCTCTTCGCCCAGCGCTTCCTCGTCTCGGGCATGACCGCTGGCGGCACCAAGGAGTAGACCATATGGTCCAGCGCATGGGCATGGTGATCGGCGTCCGGCCGGAAAAGCTCGACGAGTACAAGCGGCTGCATGCCGAGCCGTGGCCCGAGATGAACGCGGCCCTCTCGGCCGCCAACATCCGCAACTACTCGATCTACCTGCGCGAGCCCGAGCACCTGCTCTTCGGCTATTGGGAATATACCGGCACCGACTACGCCGCCGACATGCGGGTTCTCGACGGCCTCGCCATCAGCAAGAAGTGGCTCGCGCTCACCGATCCCTGCCAGGCCCGCCTCGCCTCCGCTCCCGAAAGCGAGTGGTGGAGCATGATGCCCGAGATCTACCACCTCGATTGAGTGAGGGGCGCTAGAGCCCCGCCAGCACCGACCTGATCGCGTCCACGCCCCAGGCATGATCGTCGAACTGCGTCATGCCGCTCACGGTCACACAGCCGATGCAGCCCGAGCCCGCGACCACCACCGGCACGCCACCGCC
>DASWWF010000045.1:0-2149 GCA_036401035.1 Devosia sp. | reverse complement strand
GCTGCTGGCCCGAGAGGCCCGCGCCAACCTGCCCCAGAACGCTGCCGCGCAACTGCTCGAAGCCCGCGCCGACCTGGCTCTGGGCGACATGCACTCGGCCCGCGAGCACTATCGCGCCCTGATCACCAACAAGAAGACCGCCCTCGCGGCCCTGTCCGGCCTTTACGACCAGGCCCGCGCCCAGGGTCGCACTGACGCGGCGCTGACCTTCGCCCAGAAGGCCACCGAGATTTCGCCCTATACCGGCTGGGCCAACGAGGCCGTATTCGACGACCTCACCCGCAAGGGCCTCTGGACCGATGCGGCCAATATGATTGCCACCGAACCGGCCGTGACCCGCGACGAGAAGATGCGCAAGCGCCGGCGCCAGGCCGTGGTGGAAACCGCCCGCGCCCAGCTCGCCGAAACCACCGACCAGCCTGCCGCCCTCGACCATGCGCTGGCGGCCCTCAAGCTCGTGCCCGATTTCGTCCCTGCCTCGCTGATCGCGGCCCGCATCTACATCAACCGTGGCGACAGCCGGAAGGCCATGAGCCTGCTGCGCCGCGTCTGGCGCGCCACCTCGCATCCCGATGTGGCGACGCTCTTCGCCAACGCCGTGCCCGGCACCTCGGCCGTGGATCGGCTGAAGCGCGTCCGCGAACTGGTCGATACCCCGCCGCAGAACAAGCCGGCCGCCCTCGTCCTCGCCCGCGCCTGCATCGACGCCTATGACTGGCCGGCGGCCCGCAATGCGCTCGCCAATTATTCCTCCGCCAATCCCAGCCAGTCGATCTGCCTGATGATGGCCGAGATCGAGGAAGGCCAGTCCGGCGACCAGGGCAAGGCCCGCGAATGGGTCAACCGCGCCGTCCGCGCCCCGCGCGACCCCGTCTGGACCGCCGACGGCATCACCGCCGAGGACTGGGAGCCGGTTTCGCCGGTGACCGGCAAGCTCGACGCCTTCGAGTGGCGCGTCCCCACCAGCGCCGTCGCCACCCGCGTCACCGAAGCCGCCGCCGCGCCGCCCAAACCCGCCCCGGATGCACCACTCGCGCTGCCCGATGCGTGACCCCCTTGCACCGGCGCGGTCTCGCCAGTAAAAGACCCGCGTCGCAGGCTTCGGCCACGCGCGTTGCCGCTTTAGCTCAGTTGGTAGAGCACATCATTCGTAATGATGGGGTCAGGTGTTCGAGTCACCTAAGCGGCACCACTTCCCTCCCTCCAGCTGGATTGCTTCGCGGAAATCGCGCCGCTATGAGCACGCATGCGCATTGCAGTCACCGGCACCCATGGCAGCGGCAAGACCACGCTGGTCGAAGATTTCCTCGAGCGGCATCCCGGCTATGAGCATGAGCAGGAGCCCTATCTGGCCCTGGCTCAGACCGGCATCGCCTTCGCCGACGGCGCCTCATTGCCCGATCTCGAAGAGCAATTGACCCAGAGCGTCGCGCTGGTGCTGAGCCATGCGGACGAACCCGACGTGATCTTCGACCGCTGCCCGCTCGATTATGTCGGCTATCTCGAAGTCGTCGCCGAGCGCGAAGGCACCGAATGGGAACCCTCCGGCAAGCTGCTCGGCCGCATCGAGAAAGCCCTGGCCAGCCTCGATCTCATCGTCTTCGTCCCGCTGCTGCAGCCCGACGAGATCGCGGTCGCGATCGAACAGCCGAGACTCCGCAAGGCCGTCGACCAGCGTCTCAAGCGCATCATCGGCGACGACGTCTTCGACCTGCGCGGCACCCAGACCCGCGTCGTCGAGATCACCGGCAGCCGGGCGCAGCGGGTCGAGCGGCTGATGGCGACCCTGGCCTGACACGAAAATCTGATCGATAGCGCTATGCAACCGGCAGGCGGCGAGCGCCGTTGCTTCCTCCAAATCGCGGGACAACGCGAGACATTGGAGACGTCATCATGCACAAGCGTGAACTCGATCACCTGCTCGAAAAAGCCGTCGCCGACGCTCTGGGCCTCAGCCTGCCCCCGGTCGCCAATACCCATCACCGCAGCGACGGCAAGCCGCACCGCATCTATGCCCGCAAATACCCGAAGCCAGCCGTCATCACTGCGCGCTACGAGCGCGTGCCGGCCCACGCCTGAGGCTTTGCTGCACTGGCCTTGCACGCGGCGGCGCGCTAGGGTCGCGGCCCTCTAGAGGGGCTAGATGACT
>DASWWF010000044.1:0-1754 GCA_036401035.1 Devosia sp. | reverse complement strand
GCGCTGCGCGCCACCCTCTCCCCGGAGGGGCGAGGGGACTGAGAGGGCGCAGCAGGAGCCGATGCGTCGAGGATGCGGGTTATTCGTCGCCCATTTTGAGGGCCTTGATGAAGGCTTCCTGGGGGATTTCGACGCTGCCGAACTGGCGCATCTTCTTCTTGCCGCGCTTCTGGGCCTCGAGGAGTTTGCGCTTACGGGTGGCGTCGCCGCCGTAGCATTTGGCCGTCACGTCCTTGCGCAGGGCGCGGATGGTTTCGCGGGCGATGATCTTGCCGCCGATGGCGGCCTGGATCGGGATGACGAAGAGGTGCGGCGGGATCAGCTCCTTGAGCTTTTCGCACATGATGCGGCCGCGGGTTTCCGCCGCGTTGCGGTGGACGAGCATGGAGAGCGCGTCGACCGGCTCGGCATTGACCAGGATGGTGAGTTTCACCAGGTCGCCCTCGCGATAGTCGCCCAGCGAATAGTCGAAGCTGGCATAGCCCTTGGAGATGGATTTCAGCCGATCGTAGAAATCGAACACCACCTCGTTGAGCGGCAGCTCGTATTCGACCATGGCGCGCTGGCCGACATAGCTCAGGTTCTTCTGGATGCCGCGGCGATCCTGGCAGAGTTTGAGGATCGAGCCGAGATATTCGTCCGGGGTGAGGATGGTGGCCTTGATCCAGGGCTCGCGGATGTCCTCGATTTTCACCACATCGGGGAGGTCGGCGGGGTTGTGCAGCATCTGCACGTCGCCGTTGGTGAGGTGGACCTCGTAGACGACGCTGGGGGCGGTGGCGATGAGATCGAGATTGAACTCGCGGGTCAGGCGCTCCTGGATGATCTCGAGGTGCAAGAGGCCGAGGAAGCCGCAGCGGAAGCCGAAGCCGAGGGCGGCGCTGGTTTCCATCTCGAACGAGAAGCTGGCGTCGTTCAGGCGTAGCTTGCCCATGGCGGCGCGGAGTTCATCGAAGTCGGAGGCATCGACCGGGAAGAGGCCGCAGAACACCACGGGCTGGGCCGGACGGAAATCGGGCAGCGGGGTGGCGGTGGGCTTGCGATCATCGGTGATGGTGTCGCCGACGTTCGTATCCGCCACTTCCTTGATGGAGGCGGTGAACATGCCGATCTCGCCGGGGCCGAGTTCGGGCATTTCGACGAGTTTGGGGGTGAAGACGCCGACGCGATCCAGCTCGTAGACGGCGCCGGAGGCCATCATGCGGATGCGCTGGTTCTTCTTCATGGTGCCGTCGATGATGCGGACGAGGACGACGACGCCCAGATAGGTGTCGTACCAGCTGTCCACCAGCAGCGCCTTGAGTGGCGCGTTGATGTCGCCCTTGGGGGCGGGCAGGCGGTGGACGATGGCTTCGAGCACGGTGTCGATGCCGATGCCGGTCTTGGCCGAGATCTCGAGCGCGTCGGATGCATCGATGCCGATGACGTCCTCGATCTGGGCTTTGACGCGCGGGATGTCGGCGGCGGGGAGGTCGACCTTGTTGAGGACGGGCACGATCTCATGATCGGCGTCGAGCGCGTGGTAGACATTGGCGAGGGTCTGGGCCTCGACGCCCTGGCTGGCGTCCACCACCAGCAGCGAGCCTTCCACAGCGGCCATGGAGCGGGAAACCTCGTAGGCGAAGTCGACATGGCCGGGGGTGTCGATGAGGTTGAGGACATAGTCCTCGCCGTTCTGCGCCTTGTAGTTGAGGCGGACGGTCTGCGCCTTGATGGTGATGCCGCGCTCGCGCTCGATCTCCATGGAGTCGAGC
>DASWWF010000043.1:0-5328 GCA_036401035.1 Devosia sp. | reverse complement strand
CTGCAAGCAGCCCTGTCCTGGGCGGACAGTCATGCCGCGGCGATGGACGCGGCGCTGCAGCAATGGGCCGGGGTCTGTGCCGCTCAGGGCGAGGTCGCCTGGGACCTGCGGCGGCCGCGGGATTTCGATGCCATCGGACAGGCCATGCGGGCGGAGGATGTCGCTCGATCGGTGTTCGTTTCAGCCGATCCCGACGCCCATGCCGAGCGGCTGCGCGAACTGGCGGCGCTCGGGCCCGCGGAAATTCATCTTCATCAGGTCGGACCGGAGCAGCGGGGCTTCATCGAGAAGTTCGGCGCCGCGGTCCTGCCGCAACTGCGTTAGGTGCATCATGGAATACAAGTTTGGACCTGTCGTTGACGACAACGGGGTGACGTTCCGGCTCTATGCGCCGTCGGCGACAAAGCCGGAGGTGGTGCTCAAGGACGACAAGAGGCTCGCCATGACGCGGGGCGAGGACGGGTTCTGGAGCACGTTCGCAGAGGGTGTGCAGGCCGGGCAGCGCTATCGCTTCCGCAGTGGCGGCCTGGAGTTTCCCGATCTCGCCTCACGGCAGCAGGACAGCGACACGGACGGCTGGAGCATCGTGCGCAAGCCGCTGGCGCCCTCGGGCAATCGCGAGCCGATCGCCCCGTGGCAGGAGGCGGTGTTCTGCGAAGTGCATGTGGGCACAGTGACCCCCAAGGGCACGTTCGATGCGCTCCGCGAGCGGCTCGAGCATTTCCGCGATGCCGGCTACACCACGCTCGAACTGATGCCGGTCAACGAGTTTCCGGGCAACCGCAACTGGGGCTATGACGGCACGCTGATCTTTGCACCCGAAAGCGCCTATGGGCCGCCGGAAGCGCTCCGCGCACTGGTGGATCGGGCGCATGAACTGGGGCTCTGCATCATTCTCGACGTGGTCTACAACCACTTCGGTGAGGTCGACAATTTCGTGCGCGACTATGCGCCGGAATGGTTCGCCAAGGACGTGGAAACACCCTGGGGGCCGGGCATCGATTTCAACAATCCCGTCGTGCGGCAGTTCTACTACGAGAACGCCTGCATGTGGCTGACGGAATACGATCTCGACGGGCTGCGCTTCGACGCGGTGCACGAGATGAAGACGGACTCGGCGGACCTGTTTCTCGGCGAGCTGGCGCGGGCGGCGCGGGCCGAAAAGCAGCATGCCAAGCTGATCATCGAGAACACGCTCAACATCGCCTCGTGGCTGACGCGGGACGAGAACAACGAGCCCAAGGATTTTACGGCGCAGTGGAACGACGACATCCACCACGTCATCCATTTCCTCGTCACCGGCGAAAAGAAGATGGGCTACGAGGACGAGAGCCGCGATGCCTATGCCGATCTCGAAAAAGGCCTGCGCGACGGCTTCGTGCATGACGGCGAGGCCGACGACAAGAGCGCCAGCGACGGGCGCACCGGTGGCGAGCCGGGCAGCGACCTGCCGCCGGAGGCCTTTGTTGGGTTCGTGCAGAACCACGACCAGATCGGCAACCGCGCCGACGGCAAGCGGCTGGCCGACCGGATCAGCGCCGAGAAGCTCGATTTCGTGCAGTTCGTCGCCATGCTGGCGCCGCACCTGCCGCTGTTTTTCATGGGCGAAGAAGCCCATCTGCGTTCGGGCTTTCCGTTCTTCATCGATCTCGAGGGCGAGGATGCGGCAGCCAAGCGCAAGGATCGCTACGAGCAGATGCAGGAAATCTTCAAGGAAGACGTCGAGGACGGCGACCTGCCCGAGCCGGACGATCCGGCGACGTTCGAGAGCGCCAAGCTTCCGTGGGACGACTTCGCCAATCCGGAGCGGCAGGGTGCACTGGAGCGGTTCCGGCAACTGGCGGCCTGGCGGCGCGAGCTGGTGTGGCCGCTGCTCAAGACCAAGTGCCTCGATTCGGTCTCGGCCCGGCATCACCACGGCATCGTGGTGACGTGGGAGTTCGAGGCCGGGTGGCTGACCATGGCGCTCAATCCCTCGGATCAGGCGCATGACATGCCCTGCGCCATCACCGGCATGCCGGTGGCGACCGGGGATTACAGCCAGAACGGCGAGATGCTCCGCCTCAACAGCTGGAGCGCTCTCGCCTGGACCGTCTGGCGGTGATCAGTCCGACGGCGGGTTGAGGTCGAGGTCGACCGCATTGGTGTTGGTGGTCCACTCGGTCGGGTCGGCCTTTTCGAGGCTATGCATCAGCAGCGTGGCCTCTTCTTCTTCCAGCGCCGTCATGCGGCGGCCCTGGTAGATGATGGTCTCGTTGCTGGCAGCATCGACGATCGACATGCCGTGCCGGTCGGGCGTGATTGTGAACTGGCTCATGGACTTGCTCCTTGCGCGGGGTGATGAGGAGAGAACCCCCATAGCGGCAACCTGTTCCCGCGCGGGCTTGGCGGAGGCGTCCGGCTGGCCTAGCTTGCGGCAGCCATCAATGGGAGGGGACCCGATTGCGCATCCTGGTGACGGGGGCGACCGGCAAGGTCGGCCAGGTTTTCATTGCACGCCTGCTGGCGGACAAACGCTGGCCGGACGCCGAAGTGGTGGCGCTCTGCCACAACCGCACGCCGCCGCCGACGCCGCGGCTCGAAACGGTGCATGGCTCGATTTCGGACCGGGAGGTGGTGGCGCGGGCGCTCAGGGGCGTCACGCATGTGGTGCACATGGCGACGGTCAAGGAAGACCCGGTGATGGCGATGGACGTGTCGGTCAAGGGCATGTTCTGGCTGCTGGAGGAATTCCGGCAGAGCCCGACTGCCGAGCAGTTCGTGCTGATCGGCGGCGATTGCGTGGTGGGCCACTGCTTCGTGCCCTATGACGCGCCGGTGACCGAGACCTCGCCGCGGCGGGCCTATCCGGGGGTCTATGCGCTTTCCAAAGTGCTCGAAGAGGTGATGCTGGAACAGGCGCAGGTGCAATATGGAGTCAACGGCACCATCCTCCGCGCACCGTGGATCATGGAGAAGGACGATTTCCGTTATGCGCTGAGCTTTGGCGAGGACCAGTTCGGCGGGCCGGGCTGGGACACGCTGATCAGCGATGCGACGCGGCGCGACCATGCGGCGGGCAACAAGGTGCCGGTGCTGATCGCCGCCGACGGCAAGCCGCTCAAGCGCAACTTCGTGCATGTCGAGGATCTGGTCAGCGCCATGCTGGCGGCGCTGGGCAACCCGGCGGCGCGGCAGCAGCTCTTCAACATTTCGATGACGCGGCCGGTGGATTATCTCGAAGTGGCGCAGCATCTCGAACGGACGCGCGGCATGGCGGGCGTCGAGATCGTGACGCCGTTCCACTCCAACGCGCTCGACAATGCCAAGGCGCGGCACCTGCTGGGCTGGGAGCCAGCCTATGACCTCGGCCGGTTGATCGACAGCTCTTTCGACTATGTCCGCGCGCCCGGGGATGTGCGGAAAGTCTGGTACGTGGGCTGAGCCCTGCCCTTCCCGCACGCATAGCCATTGCCCGGCAGACATAGTCCGGCGGCGGTGACGGTCCCTTTCGCCACTGCCTATTGAAGCGGGCACGGGCGGGCATTGCGCGAAAGGGAACCCATGACGCAACGCAGAACACAATCCGCATTCAGACGCGGCGGCGCTGCCTTGACGGCGGCCATCGCCTTGTCGGCCGCGGCGAGCCAGCCGGTACAGGCCAACGACGTCATCGACGAGATCGGCCACTTCATCGAGTGCTTCGGCTGGATGCTGACCGACCCGGCGACCCATGTCGCCAACTGCAACCCGGGCACGCCGGAAGTGCGGCTCGAGTCGCTGGCGACGCCGGCGAGCGCCGACGGTCTTCCGTTCGCCGGACCGACCGGCGGTGGCTCGGGCGGTTCGGGCAGCGGCAGCGGCAGCGGTGGTACCGGTGGTACTGGCGGGGGAGGGACCGGCGGAGAACTCTGACGAGGTTTGGGCGTCGGCAGTGCCGGCGCCCTCAGCCTTTGGTGTACCAGCCGTCGCCGCGCAGCAAGGCGAGACGATCGAAGTAGTCCTCGTACATCCGGGCGACCGTATCGAGAGAAAAGCGGCGGATGGCGTAGTCTCGAATAGCGTTCCGGTCGAGTTCGGGCGCGCGTCTTGCGGCCTGGAGGAACTCGGCGAAGGTACGGCAGCGGAAGCCGGTGACGCCGTGCTGCACCGTCTCGGTGAAGGCGCCCCAGTCCGTCGTGATCACCGGCGCGCCGCTGGCCATGGCTTCGGCGACGACCGTGCCATAGGGCTCGACATAGATCGTCGGAACGAACACCGCCTTGGCGCCGGCCATCAAATGCGCCCGGACCTTTGGGCCGACGACGCCGACGTGACGGACGCCGGGTGGTGCCTCGCCCGGACCGGCCACCACCAGCCGCTCGCCCAGTTCACGGCACACGTCGATGGCGATCTCATAGCCCTTGCGGCCCACCAGTCGGCCGATGAACAGGTAGTAACCCTCGCCATCGTCACGGGTGGGGAATTGCGACATGTCGACGGGCCCCGGGATGACGGTGTCGAACCAGTGGCCATTCGCGGTGAACGGATCGCCGTTTGATTGAGCGCCGTAAATCATGTGCATCCAGGCGTAGCTCTCGAACACACGATACTTGGCGAAGGTGCGGTTGTAGCCGATGCCGTATTCTACCGAGAGCGCATCGGGGAAAGCGTCTGCAATCGGCTTGTGCGGCACCCCACCGCTCAAGAGGATGAAGTCGTCCGGTCGCAGCCGCCTGCCGATCTCGCCAATAGCGTTGTCATTGAGCCGTTTCCAGGCTGGAGCCTCGCTGCTCCACACCGTGTTCGTGTAGTGCCGGTCGCCCACATGCGCCACGCGATCCGCCTCGGAAAAGCACGGCACCAGTTCGGTGGGCGGCACCTCGGCGCGGTCGCCGGCATAGAGGATGACCTCATGGCCGCGAGCCGTCATCATCAGGGTGAACTTGCGGAGCTTGTCGGTATAGGCACACGACGAAAACTCGGAGGTAACCTGCGAATGCGGCAGGCCGACGAGGTGAAAGCGCATGCGCGCATGCTAAGGGCGGTGTGGCCCCGCGGGAACGCGGCTCAGGCTATGCGTCCGAGCCAAAGCATTGAGAGACCGGCAGCCAGGATCGAGAGCAGCGCCCCGATACCGGCAAAGACAAAGGCGATCTCGGTGAGCTTTTTCTCGGCCACGAGCTTGGTCGAGAGCGCGTTGTAGACCTCGGTCAGCGCCTCGGACGAGGCCGCCTCGAAATATTCGGCCGCGGTGCGGTCGGCGATGTCCTTCAATGTGGTCGCGTCGAGCATGGCGCGCATCGAGCGCCCGCCGAAATCGACGACATCGCCGGCGGTGGAACCGAAGCCGACGGTATAGACGCGCAC
>DASWWF010000042.1:0-9911 GCA_036401035.1 Devosia sp. | reverse complement strand
ATCGAGACATCCGGCCCGGGCATCAGGTGGTCGGTGCCGGCGCCATAGGCGATCAGCGCGTCGTCGCGGGTTTTCGCTTCCTGCTGCGCGCGCCGGATCAGCTCCTTGGCCTCGTCCCAGGTGAGCCCCATGCCGCGCTGCGCCGTGTCCATCGCCTCGGCGACGCCGAGCCCGAGGTCCCACAGGCGATGCCGGAACTTGAGCGTCGTCTCCCAGTCGATCGCCGGCGTCAGCCATGGATCATGCTCGGCCAGCGGATCGGCGACGACATGCGCCGCCGCGAAGGCGATGCGCGGAAAGTCCGTCGCCTTGTGCTTTTCGAACGGGATCGGCGTGCCGGTGAGGCGATAAGCCGTGATCGTCCGATCGGGATTTGGCAGAAGAAGTTCAGTCATTTGCCTCTCCAAAACTCGATTGTCATCCCTGCGAAAGCAGGGACCCACTCACCAGCCTGAGTGGAGTGAGACATGGGTCCCTGCTTTCGCAGGGATGACAGCTGGTGGGTGGGACGAACCCTGCCCCTCAAATCCCCAGCGCCGGCACGTCGAGCCAGCGGCGTTCTTTCCAGCTCTGCAGGCCAAGCGATGCGAGCTGGACGCCCTTGGCGCCGGCTTCGAGGCCGTATTCCCAGGGCGCATCATCCACGACGTGCTTGAGGAACATCTCCCACTGCGCCTTGAAGCCGTTGTCGGCCGGCACGTTGTTGGGCACTTCTTCCCAGTTTTCGAAGAAGTTGATGGTCTGCGGCTGGTCGGGATTCCACACCGGCTTGGGCGTGTTGACCCGATGCTGGGTGAAGCATTTGTGGAGGCCCGCCACGGCCGAGCCATGCGTGCCGTCGACCTGGAAGGTGACGAGATCGTCGCGGCGGACGCGCACGTCCCAGCTCGAGTTGATATGGGCGACGACGCCGCCCTCGAGCTGGAAGGTGGCATAGGCCGCGTCATCGGCATCGGCCGTATAGGCCTGGCCTTTTTCATCGACACGGCTCGGAATGTGGGTGGCGCCGAGGCACGAGACGGCCTGCACTTCGCCGAACAGATTGTCGAGCACGTAGCGCCAGTGGCAGAGCATGTCGAGGATGATGCCGCCGCCGTCGGCCTTGCGGTAGTTCCAGCTCGGGCGCTGCGCCGGCTGGCCCCAGTCGCCCTCGAACACCCAGTAGCCGAACTCGCCGCGCACCGAGAGGATGCGGCCGAAAAAGCCGCTGTCTTTCAGCATCTTGATCTTCAACAGGCCCGGCAGGAACAGCTTGTCCTGCACGACGCCGTGCTTGATGCCGGCGGCCTTGGCCTTTTTGGCCAGCGCGATGGCGGTGTCGAGATCGTCCGAGACCGGCTTTTCGCAATAGACGTGCTTGCCCGCGTCGATGGCGCGGCTCAGGAGCTCGGCGCGCATCTGCGTGGTGCCGGCGTCAAAGAACACCGTGTCGTCGGGATTGCTCAGCGCCTCGTCGAGATCGGTCGACCAGCGCTTGATGTGGTGCTTGTCGGCAAGCCGCTGAATCTTCTCGCGATCCCGGCCGACAATGATCGGGTCGGGCATCAGCCGGTCGCCGTTCGCCAGCACCATGCCGCCCTGGTCGCGGATGGCCAGAATGGAGCGGACCAGGTGCTGGTTGTAACCCATGCGCCCTGTCACGCCATGCATGATCAACCCAAGCCGCCGCTCGGCCATCCCTTCTCTCCCTGCCGTCTTCTTTGTAACTGCTTGGTTACTTAGATACACGCCGCTAGAGTGCAGCGTCAAGATCGGTGACAAACCGGTCTGACGATCAGGTGGCAGAAGTTCATGATACGCACGACGCCACGAACGACAGTCTAGCCTGGATTTTGTTGGAGGGGATAGCTCGATGGCGAGTGACGACGCGGTGCTGGACAAGCCCCGGACCCGCGATGCGGAACGCACCAAGGCCGAGATCCTGAAAGCCGCCCGCGAGGAATTCTGCGAGCAGGGGTTCAACGGCGCTCGCGTCGATGCCATCGCGGCCCGGGCCAAGGCCAACAAGCGGCTGCTCTACCACTACTATGGCAACAAGGAAGCGCTCTATTCGGCCGTGCTGCTCGACGCCTATCAGGAGATCCGGCGCGGCGAGCGCGAACTGACGCTGAGCCAGTACGACCCGGTCGAAGCCATGGACCGCATGGTCCGCTTCACCTTCCGGCATTTCCTCGCAAACCCTTGGTTTCCAAGGCTTCTGGCGGTCGAGAACCTGCAGAATGCGCGCTTTTTAAAGCAGCTCAAGGACATCCCGGCGATCAACTCGCCGCTGGTCGACGAGCTGCGCGACATCCTCCGCCGCGGCGCCGAGTCGGGCGTGTTCCGCACCGATGTCGACCCGATGCAGCTCTACATCTCGATCGCCGGCCTGGGGTACTTCTACGTCTCCAACATGAAGACCCTGACGGTGATCTTCGGCCGCGACCTGAGCCAGTTCGCCATGATCCAGGAGCGCGAAGCGCAGGCCGTCCAGATGGTCCTCGACTACCTCCGCACCAAGCGCTGACCCCATTTCCGCCCCACCGATGAACGACACGTGAACCGCCCTTGACAGCGAAAGCGTATCGGTCGAAGGTTGTAACCAGTTGGTTATTTAGCGACGGGGGTCGCTGAATGACATCCTGACCGGAGAATCCGGCAGCAACCACATGGGAGGACTTTCCAATGACGTTCCGCGTTGATCGACGCCAATTCCTCATGGGCAGCACCGCGCTGCTCGCAGCCGGCGCCCTGTCTCCGGCGCTGGCTCAGGAGAGCCGCATCCGGCAGCTCTTCTGGGGCGGCCAGGCCCGCGCCGACCGGACCACCGGCGTGAACAATCTCTTTGCCGAGGCGCATGGCAGCCAGGTCGAGAGCAGCTTCCTGGGCTGGGGCGACTACTGGCCCAAGCTGGCCACCGAAACCGCGGGCGGCAACGCTCCGGACATCGTGCAGATGGACTACCGCTTCATCGTCGAATATGCGCGCCGCAACGCCATCGCGCCGCTCGATGAATTCGTCGGCGGCGTTCTCAAGCTCGACGACTTCGACCAGGACCAGCTCGAAGGCGGCAAGGTCGACGGCAAGCTCTATGGCGTCAGCCTGGGCGCCAACTCCGTGGCGCAGCTCGTCAATCTCTCGGCGTTCGAGGAGGCCGGCGTCGAGCCGCCGAACCGCGACACCACTTATGACGATATCCGCGCCATGGGCGAAGCCTTCAAGTCCAAGAACATCCGCGGCGGGATGAGGGTGATCGCCGACGGTTCGGGCACCGAGCCGATGCTGGACAACTGGCTGCGGCAGAAGGGCCTGGCGCTCTATACGGCCGACGGCAAGCTGGGCTTTACCGAAGCCGAAGCCATCGAATGGTTCACGATGTGGAACCAGCTTCGCGCCGACGGTGTCTGCGTGGATGCCGAGACGCAGGCGCTCGACACCAACGGCCCGCTGGAAAACACCATGGTGGTGCTGGGCAAGGCGGCGATGATGCCGTCCAACTCCAACCAGCTGGTGGCGTTCCAGTCGCTCATGCAGGACAACCTCACCATCTCGAGCTACCCGCGCATCGCGCCGGGTGTCGGTGGCGGTCACTATCGCAAGCCGTCCATGTTCTTCTCGATCGGCGGTTCGTCGGCCAACAAGGAGAAGGCGGCCGAGTATCTGAGCTTCTTCGTCAACGATCCGGAGGCCGGCAAGGTCCTCGGCGTCGAGCGCGGCATTCCCTGCGTCTCGGCGGTCCGCGACGTGGTGGCCCCGACGCTCAGCGAGAAGGACCAGATCGCGCTCAACTTCGTGGCGAACCTGGGCGACCTGCTCGGGCCGTTGCCGCCGCCCCCGCCGGCAGCCGCTGGCGAAATCGACGTGTCGTTGCTGCGCGTGTTGAGCCAGGAAGTCGCCTTCGGCGGCCGCACTGCTGAAGATGCCGGCAAGTTCTTGGTGACCGAGGCAGCAGCAATCCTCGATCGAGCTGCCTGATCAGGTCCGTACGATGGCCGCGCATTCCATGGCGTCCAGCGCACCGCTGAAGTCGGGCGCGGTCGGTTCATCAATGTGGTCGAGGGCGTGGCAAAACCACGCCCCCGGCTATCTCTTCCTGCTGCCCTGGTTCATCGGGTTTTTCGGCCTGACCATCGGGCCGATCGTCACGTCGCTCTACCTGAGCTTCACCCATTTCGATCTGTTGACCCCGCCGCGCTGGGCCGGGCTCGACAACTACATTCGAATGTTCACCAACGACCGCAACTTCGTCGCCTCGATGCGCGTGACGATGTTCTTCGTCGTGTTCTCGGTCCCGCTGAAGCTTGCTTTCGCGCTTGGCGTGGCGCTGCTGCTCAACCGCGGCATGCGTGGCCTGCCGCTGTACCGGGCGCTGTTCTACCTGCCCAGCCTGCTGGGCGCCTCGGTGGCCATCGCCATTCTCTGGCGCCAGATCTTCGCCGGCGACGGACTGGTCAACCAGTTCCTCGCGCTCTTCGGCATCGTCGGGCCCAGCTGGATTTCCAACCCCAACTACTCGCTCTGGACCCTCGTGATCCTGTCGATCTGGCAGTTCGGTTCACCGATGATCATCTTCCTTGCCGGCCTGAGACAGATACCGCAGGACATGTACGAGGCGGCGAGCCTGGATGGCGCGGGCAAGTGGCGGCAGTTCTGGAAGATCACGCTGCCGATGCTGACCCCGGTGGTGTTCTTCAACGCCGTGATCCAGACCATCGAGGCGTTCAAGAGCTTCACGCCCGCCTTCATCATTTCCGGCGGCAATGGCGGACCGATCAACTCGACGCTGTTCTACACGCTCTACCTCTACAACGAGGCCTTCAGCTTCTTCCGCATGGGCTACGCCTCGGCGCTGGCCTGGGTGCTGCTTGGAATCGTGGCGCTGTTCACCGCCTTCTCGTTCCTGACGTCAAAGTACTGGGTGCACTATGACGACTGACGTCCAGCGCCTCACCGTAGTGACAGAAGACGATGCGGCGCGGCGAACCCGGCGGCGGATAGGCTCCGTCGCGGCCCACGTGCTGCTGATCGGCGCCTCGATCCTGATGCTCTACCCGCTGCTCTGGCTGCTGGCAGCGTCGTTCAGGCCCGAAAACGAGATCTTCACCTCGGGCATCTCGGTTCTGCCCTCGCCGTCCTGGGATGCGGATTCCTATCCGCGCGGGTGGAACGGCCTGCAGGTCAGTTTCGGCACGTTCTTCCTCAACTCCTTCACCATCTCGATCCTCAGCGTCATCGGCAATGTCGCGGCCTGCTCGCTCGCCGCCTACGCCTTCGCGCGGCTGGAATTCCGCGGGCGCAAGTTCTGGTTCGCCATGATGCTGATGACCCTGATGCTGCCCTACCAGGTCACGCTCATTCCTCAGTATGTGCTGTTCCTCAATCTGGGCTGGGTGAACACCTTCCTGCCGCTCGTGGTCCCTCGCTTCCTCGCGGCCGACGCCTTCTTCATCTTCCTGATGGTGCAGTTCTTCCGCGGCATCCCACGGGAACTCGACGAGGCCGCCCGCATGGACGGCGCCGGTCCCTGGCGCATCTACTGGAAGATCATGCTGCCGCTGTCGACGCCCGTGCTGGCGACGGCAGCCATCTTCACCTTCATCTGGACCTGGGACGACTTCTTCGGCCCGCTGATCTACCTGAGCGAGCTGCGCGACTACACCGTCATGCTCGGCCTGCGCACCTTCACCGACTCCACCGGGCAGTCGGACTATGGCGGCCTGTTCGCCATGAGCGTCCTGTCCCTCGTGCCTATCTTTGTCTTCTTCCTCTTCTTCCAGCGCCTGCTCATCGAGGGCATCGCGACCACTGGCATGAAGCGCTAGCCCAATCGACGAGTACGTTATGACCATCCGTTTCGCCGTCATCGGCATCAACCACAATCACATCTATGGGCAGGTGGACTGCCTGCTCGATGCGGGCGCCGAGTTCGTGTCGTTCTTTGCCATCGAGGACGATCTGTCGAAGGCCTTCGGCGACAAGTACCCGCAGGCCAGGCGAGTGGCCGACAAGCGCGCCATTCTCGAAGACAAGTCGATCCACATGGTGGTGACGGCCGCGATCCTCAACGAGCGTGCCGGCATCGCGGTCGAAGCCATGCGGCACGGCAAGGACGTGATGAGCGACAAGCCGGGCATGACCAGCCACGCCCAGCTCGACGAACTCCGCAAGGTGGTGGCGGACACCGGCCGTATCTTCTCGGTCTGCTATTCCGAGCATTTCGAGACGCGCTCGACAGTCAAGGCCGGCGAACTGGTCAAGGCCGGCGCCATCGGCGAGGTGATCCACACCGTGGGCCTCGGGCCGCACGCCATCCGCAACAACCAGCGGCCGGACTGGTTCTACGACCGCAAGCGCTATGGCGGCATTCTCTGCGACATCGGCAGCCACCAGTGCGAGCAGTTCCTGTTCTTCTCGGACACGCTCGACGCCGAGGTGATTTCGGCGACGGTGAACAACCGCGCCAACCCCGACCGCCCCGGCCTGCAGGACGTCGGCGACATGCATTTGCGGACGCCCAAGACCACGGGCTATGTCCGCCTCGACTGGTTCACGCCCGAGGGGCTGCCGACCTGGGGTGACGGTCGACTGACCATTCTGGGCACCGAGGGCTATATCGAACTGCGCAAATACATCGACATCGCCGGGCGGCCCGGGAAGGATCACCTGTTCATGGTGGACAAGAAGGGCGTGCAATATGTCGATTGCAGCGATGTCGCCCTGCCCTATGGTCCATCGCTGGTCGCCGACGTGCTCAACCGCACCGAGACGGCGATGAGCCAGGCACATTGCTTCAAGGCCATGGAGCTGGCGCTCGACGCGCAGCGCCTCGCCGAAAAGGGAACGGTGTGGCAGCAATGAGCAAGATCTACAACGTCGCCGTCGTCGGTGGCGGCATCGGCCGCAGCCACATCATCGAGGGCTATGTCACCAACCCCGACAAGTACAAGGTGCTGGTGATCTGCGACCTCAACCCCGAGCGCATGAACGCGCTGGCGGACGAGTTCGAGGTCGAGCGCCGCACCACGAGCTATGACGAAGTGCTGGCGATGGACGACGTCGACATCGTCGATATCTGCACCCCGCCCATGGTGCACTATCCGCAGGTGATGGCGGGCCTTGCGGCCGGCAAGCACGTGGTCTGCGAGAAGCCGCTGGTCGGCTCGCTGTCGCAGGTCGATGAGGTGATCGCCGCGGAGGCGAAAGCCAAGGGCACGCTGATGCCCATCTTCCAGTACCGCTATGGCAACGGCATCGAGCAGGCCAAGGCCATCATCGACGCCGGCATTGCGGGCAAACCCTATGTCGGCACCGTGGAGACGCTGTGGCGCCGCGGCCCCGACTATTACGCCGTGCCCTGGCGCGGCAAATGGGCGACGGAGCTGGGCGGCGTGCTGATGACGCACGCCATCCATCCGCATGACCTCTTCATGTACCTGATGGGACCGATCAAGAGCCTCTTCGGCCGCGTCACCACGCGGGTCAACGCCATCGAGGTGGAGGATTGCATTTCGGCCTCCGTGGAGATGGCAAGCGGCGCGCTGGCTTCGTTCACCGCCACGCTGGGTTCGGTGGACGAGATCACCCGCATCCGCATCGCGTTCGAAAACGTGACCTTCGAGAGCGACCACGCCCCCTACAATCCGGGCGCGGCGCTGTGGAAGATCCTGCCGGCCAACGACGCCACCAAGGCCAAGATCGACGCGCTGCTGGCCAACTGGCAGGACGTGCCGTCGCGCTTCCAGACGCAGATGGCGCGCTTTCACGACTATCTCGAAGGCAAGGCGCCGCTGCCGGTCACCAGCGCGGATTCACGTCGCGCCCTGGAGATCGTCACCGCCTTCTACCATTCGTCGGAGACGCGGACCGAGGTCACCTTGCCGATCGGGGCCGACCATCCAAAATACCGGAGCTGGCTGCCGGCTTCGCACGGGGGAACATCGTAATGGCAACCAGCGTCGTCCTGCAGAAGGCCTACAAGCGATACGGCGAAGTGCAGGTGATCCACGGCATCGACCTCGTCATCGACCCCGGTGAGTTTGTGGTGTTCGTCGGCCCCTCGGGCTGCGGCAAGTCCACCCTGCTGCGCATGATCGCCGGGCTGGAGCCGATCTCGGGCGGCGACCTGCTGATCGACAATGTGCGCATGAACGAAGTGCCGGCGGCCAAGCGCGGCATCGCCATGGTGTTCCAGTCCTATGCGCTCTATCCGCATATGTCGGTCTACCAGAACCTCGCCTTCGGCCTCGAGACGGCGCGCGTGCCGAAAAAGGAAATCGAGGTCCGCGTGCAGCGGGCGGCGGAAATCCTCCGCATCGAACCGCTCCTGAAGCGCAAGCCGCGCCAGCTCTCGGGCGGGCAGCGCCAGCGCGTCGCCATCGGCCGCGCCATTGTGCGCGATCCCAAGATTTTCCTCTTCGACGAGCCGCTCTCCAACCTCGATGCCGAACTGCGCGTGCAGATGCGCGTCGAGATCGCCAAGCTCCACAAGGACCTCGGCAACACCATGATCTACGTGACCCACGACCAGGTCGAAGCCATGACCATGGCCGACAAGATCGTGGTGCTGCAGTCGGGCATCATCGAGCAGGTCGGCGCGCCGCTCGACCTCTACAACACCCCGCGCAACCGCTTCGTCGCCGGGTTCATCGGCTCGCCCAAGATGAACTTCCTCGACGGCAAGGTCGACAACGGCAATGTGCAGGTCGCGGGCTCGTCGGTGGCGCTGAACCGCGCTTCCGGCGCGAAGGGTGCTGCGGTGACGTTCGGTGTCCGCCCCGAGCACATCACGCTCAAGGAAGGGGCCGGCGTGAAGCTGGCCGATGTGACGGTGGACCTCGTCGAGCACCTCGGCGGCGCGACCATGCTCTATACCACCACCGCCGACGGTCAGACGCTGACCATCGCCATGGACGGCCAGCAGCACGTGGCGCTGGGCTCGAAGGCCACCGCCTATGTCGACCCGGCCCGCACCCATATTTTCGGCGCGGACGGCCTCGCGCTCTAGATTGTCGATTTGAGCGCGGCTCGAACGTCGTAAGATTGCGGCAGATTCGGCCGCGTCACCGACTGGAGTTTTTCATGCCTACCGATATCGTCCTGCTCATTGCCCGCATCCTGATGGGCCTGCCCTTCGTCGTCGCGGGCATCCGCAACTTCCGCAATCTCGACCGGCTGGTGGGACTGATGGAGGGACGCAAGGTCCCCAACGCCCGCGCCGCCACGATTGTCGGTGTCGCCGTGCAGCTGATTTCGGCGGTGCTGGTCGTCATCGGCGTCTTCGTGCCCTGGGCTGCGCTTGGACTCGCCGCGTTCCTCGCCGCCGCGACGCTGATCGTCCACCCGTACTGGACCTTCCCCAAGGACGAGCGCTTCCCGCACATCAACGCCTGCATCGTCAACACCTCGCTGGTCGGCGCCTTCCTGATGCTGTTCGCGGTGACGGTGTAGGCTACCAGATCGGGGTCAGCACCGGCGGGGCTTCGCCCCACCATTTGGCGTAGGTGGCTTCGTATTTGCCCGACGACACATAGGTCGAGGCGAAGAGGTCGAGCCAGCGCAGCAGTTCGGGGTTGGCTTTGCGGATGCCGAAGCAGATGGCGTCCGACGAGTAGATCTCGGGCAGCACTTCGACCTGGTCCGGATAAGCGGCGGCGATGTAGTCGACGGTGAGGCTGTCCTCGACATAGGCATCGGCCTGGCCCTGCCGCATCAGCAGGGCCGCATCGCCCGGGCTTTCGACGAAGATGAGCTGCGCGTCCGGCGCCCGCTGCCGGCCCATGGTCTCGCCGGTGGTGTCGCGCCCGACGACGAGGCGGCGACTGCCGATGTCCTCGAAACTGCGAATGCCGCTATCGCGCTGCACCAGCAGCTTGATCCCGGTGCGGAGGTACGGGAACGAGAAATCGATCTCGCGCGCCCGCTCGGTGGTGGCG
>DASWWF010000041.1:0-6730 GCA_036401035.1 Devosia sp. | reverse complement strand
TCCATGCCGATGCACCGGCTAGGACTTTCTCCATCCACCACGACAGATTTTCCGGTCAGCTTCGCGTCATCCATCGTTCATAAATTCCGCAATCGGTTCAGACCTTTGTCAGAAATCTGCGCGCGCTTATCCCCGCACTTTGCAGCGGGTGTAAATTCTCCCCATCGCCGCACCGAAAGCGAGATCATGACGAGTGATTGGTGTGGCGAGGCTGGGTGGGGGAGGCGTCGGTCGATCCCAGGCCAAGCCGGGAAGGTCTGACGGGTTTAGGTACCCCGTCGCCTTAATTTGCTGCCGTGGAGAGGCTCATGTTCGGCGTCTCCAAAGGGGGTCGACTGGAGAAACGCGAAGAGCGTGGTCTGGTCAGGACAAGGACCTTGCGGCGGTGGGGCATTCCGCTAAACGCCCCGGAACTCCCCGGTGAACGCCCAAAATCCCGGTCGCGACGGCGGAGCAAAACTCCGGTCCCGGCAACGGGACATTCGAACCAACGATCGAGCTTTGCTCCGCCGTTGTTCGCTCTTTGATATCCCCGGAGGGTCATCCCCGTCCGGTGCATCGGTGTGCCTTGGCGCCCCCTCCACCGGCTTCGCCGGTCCCCCTCCCCCGCGTTGCGGGTGAGGATCACGGAGAGATCGCGCCACAGCGGATCCTCCCCCGTGACAACGGGGGAGGGGGACCACCCGAAGGGTGGTGGAGGGGGCGCTCGGCGCGAACTCTCAGTCGTCCTCTCTCCCCCTGCGGGAGAGAAAGCGAGGCCTTGGACTTAGCCCTTGCTAAGTCCTTAGCCGAGCAAGAGAGGGGCGCGGGATATCGCCAGTTGAACTCCCCTACTTCCCCGGCCGCTTCAGCTTCGCGCGTTCGGCCTCGACCTCCGCATGGCAGAAACACCCGTCCACATGGTCGTTGACCATCCCCATGGCCTGCATGAAGGCGTAGACCGTGGTGGGGCCGACAAAACTCCAGCCGCGTTTGCGGAGGTCATTGCTGATGGCTTTGGAGACGTCGGTCTGCGCCGGAATTTGTCCAGCAACCACAGGGCCTTTGACCGGCGGCTCAAAACTCCAGAAATAGGCCGCCAGCGAGCCGAATTCCTGCTGCAGTTCCTGCGCCCGTTTGGCATTGTTGATGGTCGAGGCGATCTTGCCGCGGTGGCGGACGATGCCGGCGTCGCCCAGCATGCGCTCGATATCGGCGTCGCCCATGCTGGCGACCGTCTCGATGTCGAAGCCGGCAAAAGCCTTCCGGAAATTCTCGCGCTTGCGCAGAATGGTGATCCAGGCGAGGCCGGACTGAAAGCCCTCGAGGCAGACCTTCTCGAAAAGCCTCGTGTCGGAGGTGACCGGACGGCCCCATTCCTTGTCATGGTAGTCGATATAGAGCGGATCGCTGCCGGCCCAGCCGCAGCGGCTCCTGTTGTCAGTCTCAGTTGACATCAATGGCTTCCAGTTACTATCCACGCAACGGCAAATCGGGGGCTTTGCGAATGCTGGTGCCGGACCGCGTGCGGGCGTTGATCGTCGACGATAATGCCTATGCGCGGGCAGCCACGGCGGCAACCCTCCGCAAGCTCGGCATCATCCAGATCACCGAAGCCGAAACCGCGCAGGAAGCGCTGCTGCAGCTGATCGCGGCGCCGTTCGATGTGCTGTTCATGGATTGGTACATCCCCGAGATGAGCGGCGCGGCGCTGCTGCAGATCCTGCGCGACCCGCGATTCGGCAAGAACGGCGCCCTGCCCGTCATTCTGATGACGGCCTATCCGAGCCGCGAGGTGCTGACCAGGGCGCGCAGCCTCGGGATTTCCGACGCGCTGACCAAGCCCTTCACCGCCGCGCATGTGGCGGCGGCGCTGCAACGGGTGCTGTTCGGCTGGGAGATTCCGGCCGACGAGCCGCTGCCCAAGGCAGCCGGCGACGACGCGGTGTTCCTCTAGGACGCCTTGGGCAGCGGTTCCTTGAGCACCGCGCCATCGAGCCCCTGGGCCAGATGGTAGGTCGAGGGGACGAGGTGGCCGGTCGGCTCACCTTTCTCTTCGCACTGGCGGATCAGTTCGGCGATCAGCGCCGCGCCGGCATCGCGCAGCGACGAGCGGACCATGGTGAACTGCCGCGCATAGCCCGAGAGATCAATATAGTGCAGCTCGTCGTCCATCGTCGCCACGGCGATGTCGCGGCCCGAACCCAGCACCGCGGCGTGGCCTTCGACCGCCATCAGCGTCGAGGAATAGAGGATGGCGGTGACCCTGGGGTCGGCCAGCGCCGTCTCGGTGAGCTTGAAGCCGGCCTCGCCCATCGGGTGCAGCGAGTTCAGCACCTTCATGGCATCCGACGGCATCCCGGCATCGGCGAGCGCCGCCATGGCGCCGAGGCGGCGGTGGCGGGCATAGTTGAAGTGCTCGTCGCCGTTGACGAAGGCGATGTGCCGATGGCCGTTGGCGAGCATCAGCCGGGTGAGATTGTAGAAATTGCCGAAATTGTCGATGTCGACCCAGCCATACTGGCTCGAGCGATCGTCGCGCCCATGCACCACGAAGGGGCGGCCGACATCGAGCAAATACGAGATGCGCGGATCCCCCTCGCGCGGCAGGTCGACTATAAAGCCGTCGACGGAGTTGTCGTTGACGTACCGGTCGTAGACGGAGAGTTCGTGTTCGGGGGTGTCGCTGGTGAGGAGGATGTCGTACCCCCCCGCCCGGGCCCCACGCAGCACCCCGGCCATCACCTCGACGAAGTGCGGGTCGACGAACTTGCGGTCGTTGTCCGATTGCACCCAGGCGATGTTATGGGTGCGCTGCGTCACCAGCCGCTGGGCGTTGCGGTTGGGGCGATAGCCGAGTTTCTGCGCTGCTTCGGCCACCCGCAGGCGGGTCTTTTCGCCGACGTCGGAATAGCCGTTGAGGGCGCGGGAGATGGTGGTGATCGAGAGTTTGAGCTCGGCCGCCAGATCCTTGATGGTGACGCTGCGCCCTGCGCCTGCCGAGCGGCCGTCGCGCCGCTTCCCTAGCTGTGCCATAAGTCTATGATATTCAACATATTTCCGGCGCACGCGAAGTCGCGACGCCATTCCCCTCGGAGTTGACGACTTGCCCGCTCCTTGGCTAAGAATAGCTTACTAAAACGTTTTGGCAAACTGCCGGGGAGAATGGTTCCAGTGAGTGTCGTGCCTCCCATCATGTCGGTGACGCCGATGACCGAGCAGAAGTCTGGCGACGGTCCAACTCTCGACAAAGACTGGTGGCGCGGCGCGGTGATCTACCAGATCTATCCGCGCTCCTTTCAGGACCATAATGGCGACGGCATCGGCGATCTCGTCGGCATCACCGAGCGCCTCGACTATGTCGCCGATCTCGGCGTCGATGCGATCTGGCTCTCGCCCTTTTTCACCTCGCCGATGAAGGATTTCGGCTACGACGTCTCGAACTATCGCGACGTCGATCCGATCTTCGGCACGCTGGGCGATTTCGACCGGCTCCTGGAAAAGGCCCATTCGCTGGGGCTCAAGGTCATCATCGACCAGGTGATCTCGCACACCTCGGACAAGCATCCGTGGTTCCAGGACAGCCGGCAGAACCGCAACAACGAGCGCGCCGACTGGTATGTCTGGGCCGATCCCAAGCCCGATGGCACGCCGCCGAACAACTGGCTCTCGATCTTCGGCGGCAGCGCCTGGAACTGGGACAGTCGGCGCATGCAGTATTACCTGCACAACTTCCTCGTCTCCCAGCCCGACCTCAACTTCCACAATCCGGACGTGCAGACGGCCCTCCTCGCCGACATGAAGTTCTGGCTCGACCGCGGCGTCGACGGCTTCCGCCTCGACACCGTCAACTTCTACTTCCACTCGCTGGGGCTGGAATCCAATCCGGTGGTCAAGCCCGAGGATTTCAACGCCTCGACCGCGCCGGCGGTGAACCCCTACAATTTCCAGGAGCATCTCTACGACAAGAGCCGCCCGGAAAACCTCGCCTTCCTCAAACGCCTGCGGGCGCTGATGGACCAGTATCCCGGCCGCACGACGGTCGGCGAAATCGGCGACAGCCAGCACCAGCTCGAAGTCATGGCCCAGTACACCTCGGGCACCGACAAGCTGCACATGGCCTATACCTTCGACTATCTGGGCGGCGTGTTCGACGCCCAGCACTTCCGCACCGCCATCGACACCACCGAAAGGGATGCGCCGGAGGGCTGGATTTGCCTCGCCTTCTCCAACCACGACGTGGTGCGCCACGCCAGCCGCTGGGCCACGCATAACCAGCAGGACGCCTTCGTCCGCCTCGCTTCCACGCTGCTGCTCTCGATGAAGGGCTCGGTCTGCCTCTACCAGGGCGAGGAGCTGGGGCTCACGGAAGCAGAGCTTTCGTTCGAGGATCTGGTTGATCCCTATGGCATCGAGTTCTGGCCGCAGTTCAAGGGCCGCGACGGATGCCGCACGCCGATGGTGTGGCAGAGCTCGTCGCATCTGGGCGGTTTCTCGACCGCGCCCAAGGCCTGGCTGCCGGTGCCGTTCGACCATATGAGCCGCGCCGCCGACCTGCAGATCAAGTCCAACGACAGCGTGCTGCAGCACTACAAGGCGGTGCTCGAATTCCGCAAGCAGCACCCTGCTTTGCAGAAGGGCGATATCCAGACACACGACGCGCCCGAGGGGGTTCTCGCCTTCACCCGCAAGGGTGGCGGCGAGACGCTGTTCTGCGCTTTCAACATGACCGACAAGTCGGTGATCTACGACCTGCCGCCGGGCATCGAGCCCAAGGCGAGCGGAGCACCGGGGATCGTCGCCGGACCTGTCGGCGGATCGCTGAGCATGGGGCCGTTCGCGGCCTATATCGGAGTACTGGCCGGGGCGTGAGCCCCATGGGGAGGAAGCCATGTCTGACCTGAAGATCACCAATCTCTACAAGCGCTACGGCCAAGTGGAGATCCTCAAGGACGTCAACCTCGACATCAAGTCGGGGGAGTTCATCGTCTTCGTCGGCCCTTCGGGCTGCGGCAAGTCGACCTTGCTGCGTTGCATCTCGGGGCTGGAGAGCATCTCTGCGGGGACGCTCGAGATCGATGGCCGCGTCGTCAACGACGTGGCGCCGAGCAAGCGTGGCATCGCCATGGTGTTCCAGAGCTACGCGCTCTACCCGCACATGACCGTCTACGACAACATGGCCTATGCGCTGAAGCTGCAGAACATGCCTCGCGCAGAGTTGGACCAGAAGGTGCGGGCGGCGGCCGACAAGCTGCAGCTCACCAAGTATCTCGAACGCCTGCCCAAGGCGCTCTCCGGCGGCCAGCGCCAGCGCGTGGCCATCGGCCGCGCCATCGTGCGCGATCCGAAGGTGTTCCTCTTTGACGAACCGCTGTCGAACCTCGATGCGGCGCTGCGTGTGCAGATGCGCATGGAGATCGGCCAGCTCAAGGAACAGTTGCCCCACACCACCATGGTCTATGTGACGCACGACCAGGTCGAGGCCATGACCATGGCCGACCGCATCGTGGTGCTCAAGGATGGCGTGGTGCAACAGGTGGGTTCACCCATGGAGCTTTACGAGCAGCCGCAATCGCTGTTCGTGGCGCAGTTCATCGGCTCGCCGAAGATGAATTTCTTCACCGGCGCCAATGCCGCCAAGTATCAGGCGACCACGGTGGGCGTGCGCCCCGAGCACCTCGACATCACGCCCAACGGCACCTGGAACGGCAAGGTGGTCTATTCCGAGAATCTCGGATCGGACAGCTACATCTATGTCGATATCGGCGCCGAGCAGCCGGTGATCGTGCGGCAGGAGGGCAAGGCCAGCTATCACTCCGGCGATACGCTGAGCTTCTCGCCCAAGGGCCAGCAGTTCCACCGCTTCGACGACAGCGGCAAGCCGCTGACGCACTAGCGGCCGACGGGCGCGACCACCCCGATCCCAACCTCCGGCAGGCGCGCATCCGCGAGCGCCTGCGTCGCCGGATGCTTGGGCGTCTCCAGCAGCGCCCCGGGTGTCCCCTCGTCGACGATCCTGCCGTGATCGAGGATCAGCGCGCGATCGGCGACCTGACGGATGAGCTCGAGGCTCGAAGCGGTGATGATCGCAGTGAAGCCGAAATCGGCGCGCAGGCGATTGATCAGCGTCAGCATGGCGACACGCTGCCGCGCGTTCAGCAGCTTCACCGGCTCGTCGAGGACCACCAGTTTCGGCCGGATAATCAAGGCTCTGGCCAGTGCCAGCAGTTGCAGGTCGTAGAGGTCGAGGTCGCGCGGATAGAGGTCGAGCACATCGGCGCCGAGGCCGACGCCCTGCAGGACATCCATCAGGCGGTCGGATTGTTCTTCGATGGTGTGGACTTCGTCGAGCGCCAGGGGCTCGGTGACGGAGGCGCCGAGGGTGAGGTGAGGGCTGAAGGCTTTTCGCGGATCGGGGAAGATGAAACTGATCTCGCCGCGGAAGATGCGCGGCAGGTCGCGGCCCCGATAGGCGTGCCGCTCATAGGCCAGCAACCCCTTGCGGACCTTGCCGAAACCAGCGATCAGCCGGGCTAGCGTCGACTTGCCGGAGCCGGCGGTGCCGACCAGCGCGAGGGCTTCGCCACGGCGCAGGGTGAAGCTGATGCCGTCGAGCGCGGTGACCGCCGGACGGCGGCGCAGGATGCGGGTGCGGTCGGTGTAACGCACTGAAATGTCTTGGACTTCCAGGAGCTCTGTGCCGATGGGCGAGCGCATCAGGGTGCGGGCGCGGCTGCGGCTGGAGGCGATC
>DASWWF010000040.1:0-3479 GCA_036401035.1 Devosia sp. | reverse complement strand
CGATGTCGACCATCACGTCCGGCCCGACGATGGAGACCGCCTGCAGTTCGATGCGGCCGGCCCAGCGCTCGCGCATCTTCTCGAACACGGCGAAAGAGATCTCGTGCTGCGGCGGGGTCGAGTCGAGATGGGTGCGGATGGCGGCGGTGCCATGGGCCCAGGCGCAGCGCAGCGCGAAATCGAAGCGGCGCTCGACATCGTTGGCGGCCCAGTTGGCGGTGCGGTCGTCGTTGACCGCCAGCAGGGCGCCCCACCAGGTGCCGTCCGGGCTCGGGCGGCGCGGCCAGATGTGGCCCTTGTCGAGATGGGTATGGAGATCGACGAAGGCCGGCAGCACGATGCCGCCGTCCATGTCGACCACGTTCGGCAAGGTCGGTGCCGAGCCGGCAGGAGTGACGGTAGTGATGAGCCCGTTCGCGACGCTGATATCGACCCTGGCCAGGGCGCCGGAATCCGCCTTGCCCATCACGCTCTCGGGCACCGAGGCGTTGGTGATCGAATAGTGCCCGTCGGCCGGGATCGTCCGTGCCACCTCAGTTCTCCCGCTTGAGGGCGCTCTCGTGCCAGCGGTGCAGCAGCAGCCAGGAGATGAAGCTGGTAAGCGCGAAGATGGCGACGCCGGTGAGCATCAGCAGGATCAGCGCCGCATAAAGGCGCGGATAGTTGAGGCGGTAGCCGGATTCGAGCAGCCGGAAGGCCAGGCCCGAGCCGCGTCCCGCCGAACCGACCGCGAATTCGGCCACCACGGCGGCGATCAGCGACAGGCCGCCGCCGATGCGCAGCGCCGCGGCGAAATAGGGCAGCGACGAAGGCAGCTTGAGATGGATCAGCGTCTGCCAGCGGTTGGCGCCGTTGAGCTCGAAGAGGTTGAGCAGGTTGTGGTCGACGCTCTTGAGACCCGCCACCATGTTGGAGAGGATCGGGAAGAAGGCGACGATGAAGGCGCAGGTCAAAAGGACCGTCTGCGGGTCCTTGATGTAGATGATCAGCAGCGGCGCGATGGCGATCATCGGGGTCACCTGCAGGATCACCGCAAAAGGGAAGATCGCCAGTTCGATCCATTTGGACTGCACCAGCAGGATGGCGAGCCCGACGCCGCCGACCAGCGCCAGCAGCAGCGCCAGAAGGGTGATGCGCAGCGTCACCAGCAGGGACGGGTAGAGCGTCGGCCAGTCCTTGAAGAGCGTCGTCACCACGTCGAGCGGCGCCGGCATGATGTAATGCGGCACGTTGTTGACGGTGATGTGCAACTGCCAGAGGCCAATGGCGAGCGCCACCATGACGATCGGCACGACCACGCGCAGCACGCGCTCGGTGAGGCTCGTCCTGTTGACGACGATGGCGACGGCGCTGTCGGTGCCGGCCTCGGAGGATTTTACGGTTGCGTCGGTCATCTGCCGGCCGCTCCGATCTCGATGGCTTCCTGCAGGGCGCGCGACACCGTGTCGGTGGTGGCGCGATATTCCTCGGAGGTGCGGTAGTGGGAATCGCGGGTCAGCGACGTCTTGATCGGCAGGTCGCTGTAGACCTGCCCGGGACGGGCGCGCATGACCACGATGCGATTGGAGAGGAAGGCGCTCTCGAACACCGAGTGGGTCACGAAGATCACCGTGATGCCGGTCTCGCGCCAGAGGCGCAGGACGTCGTCATTGAGCTTCTGGCGGGTGATTTCGTCGAGCGCCGCGAAGGGCTCGTCCATCAGCAGCAGCTTGGGCTTGGTCACCAGCGCGCGGGCGATGGAGACGCGCATCTTCATGCCGCCCGAAAGTTCGCGCGGATAGGATGCATGGAAATCGGCGAGGCCGACCGAGGCCAGCACTTCCATGATCCGCGGCCGCGCCTGGGCCTTCGAGACTCCGGTCAGCCGCAGCGGCAGGTAGACATTGCCGAACACGGTCGCCCACGGCATCAGCGTGGGCTCCTGGAACACGAAGCCGATGTCGCCCTTGGGCTTGCCGCGGCTGTCGAGCTGGCTCGAGGGCCAGTCGATGGTGCCCGAAGAGGCTTCGCCGAGGCCGGCGATGATGCGGAGCGCCGTCGACTTGCCACAGCCCGAGGGACCGAGGAGCGACAGGAACTCGCCGCGCTGGACGTCGAGGGACATGTCCTTGAGGGCCAGCGTGCCGTTCGAGAACAGTTTGGAGACGTTGCGCATCGAAACGACGTTGCGCAACGAGACAGCCGGCCGGGTGCCGGTCTCGGCTAGGGTGGTATCGGTCAAATCACTTTGCCCAGGTTAGGGTCAGAACGGCGCGGGCCGCGTGCCCGCGCCGGAACCGGGTTGTAGTGTGGTTACTTCACCAGGTCGAGGCCGAGGCCCTGGCAAACGAACTCGGTGCTGAAGGCCTGGGTGTAGTCGATGCCGGCCTCATACAGGCCCACCTTCACGCCTTCGTCGTAATAGGCCTTCCAGCGCGCGTCGGTCATGCAGCCGATGCCCTTGGTTTCGGCGTCGCCCGAGATCAGGATGCCGTATTCCTTCATCTTGCCGATCGAGTAGGCGATCTGCTCGTCGGTCATTTCCGGATTGTCGGCCTTGATCAGCTCGTTGCCGGCCTTGTTGTCACCGTAGAGGTAATTGTACCAGCCGATGATCGAAGCTTCGACGAAGCGCTTGGCGACGTCCTTGTTGGCGTCGAGCCATGGCTTCATGGTCTCGATCGTGGTCGAGTACGGGGCGTAGCCCTGGTCGGCCAGCAGCCAGACGTCGGGCGTGAAGCCGGCTTCCTTTTCGATCGAATAGGGCTCCGAGGTCAGGTAGCCCTGCTGGATGGCGTTCTCGTCGGCCAGGAACGAGGCCGGATTGAACTGGTAGGGCTCGTACTTTTCCTCGACGAATTCGGGCCAGGTGGCGTGCAGCCAGAGGAAATAGGACGACAGCGCGTCGGCCGCGATGATGTACTTGCTGGCGCCAGCGAGCTCGGGGAAGGCCTTGAACTTGCCCGGGTGCGAAATCAGGACCTGCGGATCCTTCTGGAAGATCGCCGCGATGGTGACCGTCGGGATGCCTTCCTTGACGCTGTTGATCGCGGTGGTGGTGCCGCCCATGTAGAACTGGATCTGGCCGGCCACCAGCTGGGGCCGCATCGGCGCCTGCGGGCCGCCCTGGGCGATGGTCACGTCGAGGCCGTACTTGGCATAGGTGCCGTCGGCGACGGCCTGGTAATAGCCGCCGTGTTCTGCCTGGGCCAGCCAGTTGGTGGCGAACGTCACCTTGTCCTGGGCCTGTGCAGCCCCGGTGAGGCCCGCTGCCACAAGGGCAGCTGCCGCTGTCAGTTTGAGAATGTGCTTCATAGTGTCTCCGCTCTCCCCGACCGGCATTCGGGCGCCGGTCAAATTCGCTGCGATTATATCGCGCCGGCAATTCTTGTCTCTGCGCTCAACAAATGTGAAGCCAAAAAATAGGCATCGCAGCGAAATGCCTGCCATGCGTGCAAGGCTTATCGAATCTGGCTAGGCAAGAGGCAGGTGCGCCGATA
>DASWWF010000039.1:0-3407 GCA_036401035.1 Devosia sp. | reverse complement strand
TGGGGGTCTTGCGGTCCCGTGCAAACATGTGAGGTGCCCGCCCTTGCCCGGCGGCTCCCGAATAACTCTACTCGACCCCCACTCTAGCGCCCCGTTGGTTACCAAACTCCGACCGGATTTGCGTTTTGCGATTCCGGGGGGAGGAGCGTATTATTTTGGTAAGCGGCTCCGCCGCGAGGACACGGCCATGGAAGAACGCATTGCCATCGACGAAGACGAGAGGCTGGATGCCCTCGTCGATCGCGCCGCCCAGGGCGAAGACATTGCCCTGACGAGGAAGGGTACCGTCGTCGCACGCATTGTGGCCACGCCTCCCAAACTCTCGCGAGAACAAGCCGATGCGCTGTTTGAGGAGCTCAAGCGTGTCAGGAAGGGACAGATTCTTGGTGAGGACCTCACCATTAAGGAACTCATCAACGACGGGCGGAAGTATTGATCGCTCTGGATGCGTCGGTGACGGCTGCATGGTTCTTCCAGGATGAAACCACTTCCGAAGTCGATGCCATCTTTCGAAGGATCAATGACGAGGGCGCCGTTGTTCCACCCGTTTGGTCGTTCGAGGTGGCCAACATCTTCCGTACCGCCCTGAGGCGGAGACGCCTCGATCAGGTCCGGCGGCAGCGATGCTTCGACATTCTCATTGCGATGCCGATCGAACGTGAATTCGAAGTTCAAGACGTTTGGACAAAGACCGTAGGGCTCTCAGACCAGCATGGCCTCAGCGTATACGACGCGGCCTATCTCGAGGTGGCCATGCGCCGGTTGCTGCCTCTAGCGACGCTGGACAAGGAACTACGCCAAGCCGCCATCGCCGAAGGCGTGGCAGTCCTGCCCTAGCGCAGCTTCAGCGAACTCAGCCCGATCAGCGCCAGCACGAAGCTGATGATCCAGAAGCGGATCACGACCTGGCTTTCGGTCCAGCCGAGGTGTTCGAAATGGTGGTGGATGGGGGCCATCCTGAAGACGCGCTTGCCGGTGAGCTTGAACGATGTCACCTGCACGATCACCGACACCGCTTCGAGCACGAAGAGGCCGCCAATGATGCCCAGCACGATCTCGTGCTTGGTGGCGACGGCGATGGTGCCAAGCGCGCCGCCCAGGGCCAGCGAGCCGGTATCACCCATGAAGATCTGCGCCGGCGGGGCGTTGAACCAAAGGAAACCGAGCCCAGCGCCGATCAACGCGCCGCAAACCACCGAGAGTTCGGCCGTGCCGGGCACGTAGTTGATCAGCAGGTAGTCCGAATAGGTCACCGAACCGACCAGGTAGGCGATAAGGCCGAAACAGGCGGCCGCCACCATCACCGGCACGATGGCGAGGCCGTCGAGGCCGTCGGTGAGGTTCACCGAATTGCCGGCGGCGACGACCACGAAGGCGGCGAACAGCACGAAGAACCAGCCGAGGTTGACCGCCAGACCTTTAACGAAGGGGAAGAACAGCGATGTCGAGGTCGCCGGTTCACCCAGGATCGAGATGAAATAGCAGGCGATGGCGGCCACGATGGCTTCGAGCACGAGACGCTGACGGCCGGAAAAGCCGTTATGCGACATGCGCTTGACCTTGAGGTAGTCATCATAAAAGCCGATGGCGCCGAAGGCGGCGGTGACGAACAGCACGCACCAGACATAGCCGTTCGACAGGTTCGACCAGAGCAGGATCGAGGTCAGCGCGCCCGACAGGATCATCAGCCCGCCCATGGTGGGCGTGCCCTTCTTGGTCAGCAGGTGCGATTGCGGCCCGTCTTCCCGGATCGGCTGGCCCCTGCCCTGCCGGATCCGCAGCCCGGCGATCATGCCGGGGCCGAAGAGGAAGACGAAGAACAGCGCCGTGACGACGGCGCCGGCTGTCCGGAAGGTGATGTAGCGAAAGACATTGAACGCGGCGAGGCTCTCGCCCAACTGTCCAAGAAAATACAGCATGTCCTACGCTTTCCCGACGCGGCTGCGGCTCAGGCAAAGCGCTCGCGGATCGACTTCACGAGGCTCGACAGGCGCACGCCATTGGACCCTTTGACCATAACAGCATCGCCATGCGCAAGGCTGGAAAGGATGGTCTCGGCGATCTCGTCGACTTTGATAGCGTGGCCAGTGACATAGCCCTCGCCCAGCGCGTTGCGCAGCCCTTCGATCGCCTGCCCGACAAGAAATATCCTGTCCGGATTCGCGCTTATGACCGCATCCTTGAGCGATGCATGAAGTTCGGGACTGAGCGGCCCGAGTTCCAGCATGTCGCCCAGGACCAGCACTTTGGCGCCGCCGGCGGGCTTCACATTTGCATAGACGTCGAGCGCCGCCGCCATCGAAGCGAGGTTGGCGTTGTAGCTTTCATCGACCAGCAGCAGCGGTTTCTCCGCCGGCCCGAGCTTGACCGTCTCGCCGCGCCCCTCGGGTGCGCCAAACCCGGCCAGGGCGTCGAGAGCGACCTTTGCCCCCTCCCCCGAGAGATGCGATACGGCGAGCGCCGCAACGGCGTTGGCCGCCATGTGCCGGCCCCTGACCTGCAGGTTGAGGGTAAAAACCTGCCCCTCGTGTTCGACCTGCACCTGCGTCCGCGCGCCGGACGGCTCGTACTGGGTGATGCGCCAGTCGCAGGCTTCGTCGAAGCCATAGGTCACCACCCGCCCGACACTGGCTTCGCGGGCCTTGCCGAAAAGGATGTGGAGATAGTCGTGGTCACCGTTGAGCACGGCAGTCCCGCCCGGCTCGAGCCCGAGGAAGATTTCGGCCTTGGCGGCGGCGATGTCGGCGACCGACGAGAAGAACTGCAGATGCGCCGCCGCGACAGTGGTGATCACCGCCACATGCGGGCGCACCAGTTGCACCAGCGGGGTAATCTCGCCGGCATGGTTCATGCCGATCTCGAAGACGCCGAACTGCGCCTCGCGTGGCAGCCGCGCCAGGGTCAGCGGCACGCCCCAGTGATTGTTGAAGCTCTTGACCGAGGCATGCGTCTCGCCGGCGGCCGAGAGCACGGTCCTCAGCGCTTCCTTGGTGGTGGTCTTGCCGGCGCTGCCGGTCACCGCGATGATCTGCGCCCGGCTGCGGGCCCGGGCGGCGACCGCCAGCTTGGTCAGCGCTTCGAGCGGATCGGCCACCACGATGAGCCGGTCGCCGCCATTGCGGGCGTGATAGGCCTCGGAAACGAGCGCGGCAGCGGCACCGGCTTCCAGCGCCTTGGCGACGAAATCGTGGCCGTCATGGCTGTCGCCCTTGATGGCGACGAACAAAGCCTCGGGCTGGATCTCGCGGGAATCGATCGACACCGACGAGATCGGCCCGTCGAGCAGCCCCTCGGGCCGCCCGCCGGTAGCTGCAACAACTTCGGCGACGGTCCAGAGCGATCTCATGCGATGTTACAGTCCCTTGAGCGTCTCCAGCACCACTTCGTGGTCGGAGAAATGGTGCTTG
>DASWWF010000038.1:0-1611 GCA_036401035.1 Devosia sp. | reverse complement strand
TCACGCGTTTACGCATCAGTCCACTCGTACGCAGGTACTCAATGGAGATGACTATGCGGGGTTAAGGTAAAAACTGACTTAAATGCCGTGCGATTTGCGCATTTTGTCAGAGGCCGGATTCAGGGAACGATAAGGTTACCGATAAGAGGGGCATTATTCGGGGCTTGGAGCACTGTCGACGCCACAACCTCGGTGTCATCCCTGCGAAGGCAGGGACCCATTCATCAGTCCGAGTGGAGGAGAGATGGATCCCGGGCCAAGCCCGGGATGACAGCCAGTGAGTGGGTGCGGTCGGAGGTAAAGCCGCCCTACAGCCGCACCACCCCATCGAGTCGCGCCGCGAGTTCCACATCGCTCGCCTGCAGCGAGACCGGGGTCACGGTGATCGCGTCGCCATGCATGAGCAGCTTGAAATCCTTGTCGTCATCGAGCGGCGTCGGCGCTTCGGGGATGGCGATGAAGAATTTTTCGCCGCCATTGTCGCTCGGATAGTAGCGCATCGGCGAGCGCGAAAAGCGCTGGTAGGGCACGACCCGGATGCCGGAGACATCGTCGGGATCGCAGAACGGGAAGTTGACGTTGAAATAGGCCTGGCCATCGGGCTCGGATGCGAGGATGGCCCGCACCACATCGACGCCATGGCGGCGCGCTACGTCCCAGACCAGTTCGCGGCCGGCGCCATAGTCGACCGACTGGCTCATGGCGATGCCGATAGCGCCCTGCAGCGTGCCCTCTCGCGCGCCGGCGGCGGTGCCGGAGCAGTTGATGATGTCGCCGAGATTCTGGCCGTTGTTGACGCCCGAGAGCACCAGGTCCGGCAGCCGGTCCTTGCAGAGATGGGTCATACCGGCGACGACGCAGTCGGCCGGCGACCCGCCGATGACGGCGAAGACTTTTGGGGCCCGCTCGTCGAGCTGCAGTTCACGGCCGAAGGTGAAGCGGTGGGCGGCGCCGGACTGGTTGCCGTCGGGCGCCACGACCCAGACATCGTCGGACAGTTCGCGGGCGATCTCCTGCATCACCGCGATGCCCGGCGCGTCGACGCCGTCGTCGTTGGTGATCAGGATACGCATGTACTGCTCCTAGATATCTGCGGCTAAGACTTCGCGCCGATCGAGGTGAGACCCTTCATATAGGGCTGCAGCACCGACGGAATTGCGACAGAACCGTCTTCCTGCTGGTAGTTTTCCATGACGGCGATCAGCGCGCGGCCGACCGCGACGCCCGAGCCGTTGAGCGTATGCACATGGCGCACCTTGCCCTCGCCGTCGCGATAGCGGGCATCCATGCGCCGAGCCTGGAAATCGCCGCAGACCGAAACCGACGAGATTTCGCGATAGGTGTCCTGCCCCGGCAGCCAGGCTTCGAGGTCGTAGGTCTTCTGCGAGCCAAACCCCATGTCGCCGGTGCAGAGCGTCATGACGCGGTAATGGATGCCGAGCTTCTGCAACACGTCCTCGGCGTCCGAGAGCATCTTTTCATGCTCATCGGCCGACTTTTCCGGCGTGGTGATGGCGACCATCTCGACCTTGTTGAACTGATGCTGGCGCAGCATGCCGCGCGTATCGCGCCCCGCCGAACCCGCTTCCGAGCGGAAGCACGGGGTCAGCG
>DASWWF010000037.1:0-6839 GCA_036401035.1 Devosia sp. | reverse complement strand
TAGATCGACGCCAGCAGCGATTCGAGGAAGCTGCGGTCGATGCCGAACGAGGCGGTGCGGCGCGACTGGATGGCGATGACCTTGCCGTCCTTGGCGCCGTAGACGGCCTTGTCGACCACCTTCTTGTTCTTGTCGAAATAGACCGCGAGCACGGTCCGTTCCTTGATCGATTCCATGCCGAAGGCAGTCCGGTCGATCTTGGTCTGGATGTAGTAGAACGCCGTCTCTTCGCCGAACGAGTTGGTCACCTGCGGCGAGCCGAGCACCGTGGTCACCAGCGTCTGGCTCTGGCCCGGGCGGATCTGCGCCAGCGCATCCTGCGAGAGCTCATAGCCCTGCGTGCGCTGCGTCGTCAGCGCCATCCCGCTGCCGCAGGCCGAGAGCGTCAGGCTCAGGGCAACCGCTGCCGAGATCGGGAAGATATGGCGTTTGACGCTGAATGGCATGTTTGACTTTCCCGATAGCTCTCGACTATTACGCACGCTTGCGGCGCCCGCACGGTCTACCGACCGAGGTTGCCGGACTGTTTAGCTGCCAAATGCCGTTGCTGGCAAGCTGGCTTAGGGCTGGATGTTCCCCTCTGCACCGGCAGCTTCCTCGACCAGCAGAGGATGTGAGTTCGCACCCGATGATCCTCAACCTGTTCCGCAAAAAGCAAGTCACCGAAGCGGTTTACGCCATCTATGCCGCTATTGTGGCGCAATCCCGGCAACCGCGCTTCTATGCCGACTGGGGCGTGCCCGATACCGTCACCGGCCGTTTCGACATGATCTGCCTGCATATGGCGCTGCTGTTTGCGCGCCTCCGCCGCGAGGGCAGGGAGGTCAACGAGTTCGCCCAGGCTGTGTTCGATCTCTTCTTTAAGGACATGGATCGCTCGCTGCGCGAGATGGGCGTCACCGATCTCGGCGTGCCCAAGAAAATCCAGAAGATGGGCAACATCTTCTATGGCCTGATGACCAATCTGAACGAAGCCATGGACAAGGGCGATCGCGCCGAAGTCGAGGCCGTCATCCGCCGCAACCTCTTCGACGATGCTGCCGATGCGCCCGGCGTGGCGCCGCTTGCCGCCTATCTCTTCGAAGAATCCGCCCGCCTCGAAACCGTGCCGACCGCGACCATCCTCGGCGGCCGCCTCGATCTCGGAGCTGCGGCGTGAGCACCGATCGCTTCCGCATCCCGGATGCCAGCATCCGGCTCGATTCCATGCCCAATACCGGCAGGGACCTGTCGCTCACCGTCGACAAGCCCGAGCGCGACCACATTGCCGACGATCTCGATATCGTCTCGCTCGATCGCCTGCAGGTCAAACTCCATGCCGTGCGCTTCCGCGGCGGCATCCGGGTGACCGGCCGGCTCGAGGCCCTCGTCGTGCAACAGAGCGTCATCAGTTTCGAGCCGGTGACCCAGGAGATCGGCGAGCCGATCGATCGCATCTTCCTGCCCGGCGCCGAAAAGGCCTGGTCGGGGCAGGCCGATGCTGAAGTCTTTGTCGACCTTGAAGGCGACGACATCCCGGACCATTTCGATGGCAACGAGGCCGACCTGACCGACCTCATCATCGAAACCCTGTCGCTCGCCATCGATCCCTATCCGCGCGCGCCGGGCGAAGCGCTCGGCGAACTGGGCTCGGACGGCCTCGAGGAAGAGCTCAACCCCTTCGCCAGCCTCAAAAAGCTCAAACAGGACCTGGATAAGGGCTGACGGCGCCTCGATCTCATGGGCGTGCGAAGACTATGCCGGAGCAGCAACCCGCTGGGGTTGCGCAGACTATGCCAATGAGTATGTTCACTGCAGGCTCGCCAAACGGGCCGAGAATCCGGGCAAACATGACCGACTCCATACGTATTTCGGTAGACGCCATGGGCGGCGATCACGGCCCCCGCGTGGCGGTGCACGGGGCCCGGCTCGCGCTCAAGGAGCGCAGGAACACCAGCTTCATCTTCCACGGCCGCGAGGCCGAAATCGCGCCGCTCCTCGAGAGATATCCCGAGCTCAAGTCGGTCTCGCGCATCGTCCATAGCGACAATGTCGTGGCCATGGACGAAAAGCCCAGCCAGGCGCTGCGCAAGGGCCGCAACAATTCCTCGATGTGGGCGGCGCTGCAGTCGGTCAAGGACGGCGAGGCCGATGTCGCCATCTCCGGCGGCAATACCGGCGCGCTGATGGCCATGGCCACCTTTTGCCTGCGGCCCATGGAGGGCATCTCCCGCCCGGCCATCGCCGCCATCTGGCCCACCCTCCGCACCGACATCATCGTCCTCGACGTCGGCGCCACCATCGGCGGCGACGCCAGACAACTCGTCGATTTCTCGATCCTCGGCTCCGCGCTCGCCCGCGCGCTGTTCGACCAGGAGGCCCCGACGGTGGGCCTGCTCAATGTCGGTACCGAGGAAATGAAGGGCCACGAAGAGATTCGCGACGCCGCCCGGATTCTCGGCGAGGCCAGCGGCGAAGGCTTCGTCTATCATGGCTTCGTCGAAGGCGACGATATCGGCAAGGGCACGGTCGACGTCGTCGTCACCGAGGGATTCACCGGCAATATTGCGCTCAAGACCGCCGAAGGCACCGCCCGGCAGGTCGGCACCTATATCCGCAATGCGCTCAAGGCCGATCCCATCTCCATGCTGGGGGCGGCCATTGCCGGCCAGGCGCTGGAAGCTCTGAAACGCAAGCTCGACCCGCGCAACATCAACGGCGGCGTCTTTCTCGGGCTCAACGGCATCGTCATCAAGAGCCACGGCGGCACCGACGAAATCGGCTACAAGGCAGCGCTCGGCTTAGGCTACGAAATGGCCCGCAGCCGCGTGCTCGACAAGATCGGGGAGGGCATGCGCCGCTTCCCCACGCTCACCATCGAGGGGCCGTCCACCAGCCCCGAAACCGAGGCGAAATCCGCGTGACTGACAAGCACTCCATCATCCGCAGCGTCGGCGCTTACCTGCCGGCGCATGTGATGACCAATGACGACCTCGCCAAGAAGGTCGATACCTCCGACGAGTGGATCGTGCAGCGCACCGGCATTCGCCAGCGCCACATCGCCGCCGAGGGCGAGAACACCTCCGACCTGGCGACCGCCGCCGGCCGCAAGGCTCTCGAAAATGCCGGCCTCACGCCCGACGACATCGACCTCATCATCGTGGCCACCACGACGCCCGACATGACCTTCCCGGCCACCGCCGCGGTCGTCCAGCAGAAGCTCGGCATGCACCACGGCGCCGCCTTCGACATCCAGGCCGTCTGCTCGGGCTTCGTCTATGCCGTGGGCACCGCGGACTCTTACCTCAAGAACGGGCTCGCCAAGCGGGCGCTGGTGATCGGCGCCGAGACCGCCTCGCGCCTGCTCGACTGGAACGATCGCACCACCTGCGTGCTCTTCGGCGACGGTGCCGGCGCCGTGGTCATGGAACTGGGTAAGCCCGGAGAGGACCGGGGGGTCCTCGCCACCGCCCTCCGCTCCGACGGCCACCACTGGAACAAACTCTACACCGACGGCGGCCCCTCCTCGACCAAATCGATGGGCCATATCCGGATGGAGGGGAAGGAAGTCTTCAAGCACGCCGTCGGCATGATCACCGACGTTGTCTACAAGGTGCTCGAGGATACCGGCCATACCATCGACGACCTCGATTGGTTCGTGCCGCACCAAGCCAACAAGCGCATCATCGACGGCGCCGGCGTCAAGCTGGGCCTGCCGCCCGAGAAGGTGGTGGTCACTGTCGACCGCCACGCCAACACTTCGGCCGCCTCGGTGCCGCTCGCGCTGAACACCGCCGTCGCCGACGGCCGCATCAAGCGCGGCGATCTCGTAATGATCGAAGCCATGGGCGGCGGCTTCACCTGGGGAGCCTCGCTCATCCGCTGGTAGGATGGCCTTTCGGCGACCCTAGCCATTGATTGCCAAGGCAGATTGCCACCGGCACGCTCTGGTTATAGTCTCGCTCATCCCAGTGGTGGGGGCGCCTCTGGGGACCAGAGCCCAGTTTGGCGAAACGGGGGGATTTCAATGACACAAAAGACCGTCACGCGCGCTGACCTTGCCGAAGCCGTTTATGAGTCCGTCGGCCTGTCGCGAACCGAATCGGCGGAACTGGTCGAGCGGGTGCTCGACATGATCGGCGAAGCGCTGGTGAAGGGGGAGAACGTCAAACTCTCGTCCTTCGGGTCGTTTCAGGTCCGATCCAAGAACGAGCGTATCGGCCGCAATCCCAAGACCGGTGAAGAGGTTCCGATCCTGCCGCGTCAGGTTCTGGTGTTCAAACCCAGCAACGTGTTGAAATCCAAGATCAACAAATCTATGGTCCGCGCTGGAAAATAAGACTTATCCGACTCGGGGCCGTGTTGGAAAAATCTCCGGATGCCTTTCGCACGATCTCTGAAGCTGCCGAGGAACTCGATCTTCCTCAGCACGTGCTGCGCTTCTGGGAGACCCGCTTCTCCACCATCAAGCCGCTGAAACGCGGCGGCGGCCGGCGCTATTACCGGCCCGAGGATGTCCTGCTGCTAAAGGGCATCCGTCACCTGCTCTACGATCAGGGGTTCACCATCAAGGGGGTGCAGCGCATCCTCAAGGACCAGGGCATCCGCTATGTCGTCGGTATCGGCGAGGGCAGGGTGATGGAGCCGATCTCGGCCCCTCCGGCCGACGATGAGCCCTCATTCCAGGCGCCCCCGGCCCCCCGCCTCAAGCACGAACCCGACGTCCACGACGACGAGCCCCCCACGCCCCGCCTCCCCTCCGGCGGCGGCAGCAAGGCACTGTCCGAGAAGGACCGGGAAAAGCTCGCCGACGTGCTCCGCGAACTCCTCGACTGCAAGCGGATCCTGGAACGGGCGCGCGAGGGTTAGGCCCGCTTCGGGATCTCGATGTCCTTGAGCATCAGCGCCAGCACCGTCTCGACCACATAGATCGCCGCGATGAACAGGAATAGCGTGTGAAAGCCGGTGGCGTAGCCGGCCAGCACGGTCTCGCGCGTCGCCGCTTCCAGCGTCGCCACCGTGGCCGGGTCGAGGTCGGTGAGGCTGCCGATCTGGGCGAGAGCATCGGCGGGCAGCGCCTTGTCCTGCTGCGTCAGCGCAAACCCCATCACCGCGCCATTGATGGCAAGGCCGAGCGCCGCCCCGATGGTCCGGGCCTGCGTCACCACGCCCGTTGCCGCCCCGATATCCTGGGGCGGCGCCGCGGCCTGGATCGCCACCATCAGCACCTGGAACTGCAGGCCCATCGAGGCGCCCATCAGCGCCATGACCACAGCGAGAATCCAGATCGGCGTATGCGCGTCGAACAGCACGAAGCTCGCGAGCAGCACCGCACCCATCGCCATCGACACCACCGGCATCCACTTGTAGCGGCCGGTGGCGGCGATGATGCGCCCGGCAATAACCGAGACGATCATGGATACCACCGAGAACGGCAGGAACAGGAACCCGACTTCAGCCGCGCTGAGGCCCGTCAGCGTCTGCAGGTAGAGCGCGAAGTAAAAGAACATGCCCAGCGTGATCGCCCCTGCGATCACCGAGATGATCGAAACGAGGCTGATCGTGTGGTTGGCAAAGAGCCGCAGCGGGATGATCGGTTCGGCCGCGCGGGTTTCGACCATCACGAACCAGATCAGCGACACCACGCCCACCACCGGCAACACCCAGGTGAGCAGGTCATGGCCTTCCGGGCTCAGCACATGGTCAGCCCAGTAGACGATGGCGGTGGTTCCGACCGCGAGCAGGAAGCCGCCAAGATAGTCGACCTTGTGCTTCTTCTCGCTAAAGCGGCTCTTCATCACCACGATCAGGATAGCGAGCACGATGAGGCCGATCGGCAGGTTGACCAGAAACACCCAGCGCCAGCCGAAGAGTTCGGTGATGTAGCCCCCGGCCACCGGCCCGAGAATGGCCGATAGAGTGAACACGGCCGAGCTGTAGCCCTGGTACTTGGCGCGATCGCGCGGCCCGAACAGCTCGCCGATCATGGCAAAGGCCGAGACCATCAACCCACCGCCGCCGATCCCCTGCAGCACACGCGCCGCAATGAGCGATTCCATCGACCAGGCGAGCCCGCAGACCAGCGAGCCGATGAGGAACAGCACGATGGCCGTGATGACCACGTTCTTGCGGCCATACATGTCGCCGAGCTTGCCGTAGAACGGCGAGACCGCGGCGGTGGAGAGCAGGTAGGACGCACCCACCCAGCCAAAGAGGTGCAGGTTGCCGAGTTCCCCGGCAATGGTGGGCAGCGCCGTCACGACGATTTGCATGTCGAGCGTCGACATGAACATGGCGATGAGGGCAGCGAAATAGACCAGCAGCGCCGTGCGGTCCGGCCGGCCGTCAGCCTGGGACTGCGGTGCTGCGGATGCGGGTGTTGACTCGACAGACATCAGATTGCCTCCGGAATTCGGATGCGGCTTATCTGCCTCGCGCAGATGTATGTCAATAGCATATAAATGACAGAGGCAATTAATTGACCTGAGCACATATTCATGCTAGCGCCAGTGAACCATGAAAGACACGCCTTCCCAGCTCGATCTACCCTATGTGTGCCGGACGCCGGGCGACCAGGAAATGGTCGACATCGCCCTCGCCAACGGCCTGTCGCCGCGCGCCGCCGAAGCCGTGGCCGCCATCGACGCGGTGATGCACAAGGTGCGCCGCTCGATCCAGCGACGCGATTTTGGCCGACGCGTGATGGCCAGGCTCGATGCGGGTCTCGAAGTCGCCCACCTCGATACGATTAGCGCCATTGCCCACAATCCGGTCTGGGGCGAGGCCAAGGTCGACAAGGAAGAGGTCACCGTCGGCCTCATCGCCGAACGCCTCGGCATCGATCCCTCGCGCGCCAGCCG
>DASWWF010000036.1:0-8209 GCA_036401035.1 Devosia sp. | reverse complement strand
TAATGGCCTGCACGTCATCCTGATCATCGACCCCAGGAGCCCGATCGGCGCGACGCACAAGGCGGGCCTCAGCGACCTGATCGTCGAGTCGGCGCTGACCACTATCCAGGACTGCGAGGACTCGGTTGCGGCGGTCGATGCCGAGGACAAGGTTGGCGTCTATCGCAACTGGCTCGGGCTGATGAACGGCACGTTGACCGAGACCTTCGAGAAGGCCGGCAAGCCGCTGACCCGCAAGCTCAACGCCGATCGCACGTACAAGGGCGCCAAGGGCGGCGACCTGGCCCTCAAGGGTCGCGCCCTGCTTCTGGTGCGCAATGTCGGCCACCTTATGACGACCAGGGCGGTGCTCGATCCCGCCGGCAATCCCATCGGCGAAGGGCTGATGGATGCGGCGGTGACGGTGCTCTGTTCGCTCAGCGACAAGGTCAATTCGACCACCGGCGCCATCTACATCGTCAAGCCCAAGATGCACGGGCCCGACGAGGTCGCCTTTGCCTGCGAAATCTTCGCTGCTGTCGAAAAGATGCTGGGCCTGCCGCCGCTCGCGATCAAGATCGGCATCATGGATGAGGAGCGCCGCACCTCGGCCAACCTCAAGGCCGCGATCCATGCCGCCCGCCAGCGCGTATTCTTCATCAATACCGGCTTCCTCGATCGCACCGGCGACGAAATCCATACCTCGATGGAAGCCGGCCCGGTGCTGCGCAAGGACGATGTGAAGTCCGAAAAGTGGATCCAGTCGTACGAGGATCGCAATGTGCTGATCGGGCTGAGCTGCGGCCTCTCGGGCAGGGCGCAGATCGGCAAGGGCATGTGGGCGCGGCCCGACGACATGGCGGCGATGATGAAGGCCAAGATCGGCCATCCCAATGCGGGCGCCAACACCGCCTGGGTGCCGTCGCCGACGGCGGCGACGTTGCATGCGCTTCACTATCACGAGGTCGATGTGTTCGAGGCGCAGAAGCGCCGCCACAACCAGCCGACGCCGGGTCTCGGCGAACTGTTCTCCATGCCGGTGCTGGAGAAGGGCAAGCTCAGCAAGGACGAGATCACCCGCGAGGTCGAGAACAATGCGCAGGGCATTCTCGGTTACGTCGTGCGATGGGTCGATCAGGGCGTCGGCTGCTCCAAGGTGCCCGACATCAACAATGTCGGCCTGATGGAAGACCGAGCCACCTGCCGCATCTCCTCCCAGGCGATCGCCAACTGGCTGCGTCACGATCTGGTGAGCCGGGCGGAAGTCGAGGAGATTTTCGCCCGCATGGCTGCGGTGGTCGACGGGCAGAATGCCGGCGATCCGCTCTACCAGCCGATGGCGGGCAATCCGTCCTCCATCGCCTACCAGGCGGCGCTGGCGCTCGCCATCGAAGGGGTGAGCCAGCCTTCCGGCTACACCGAGCCGCTCCTGCATGCGGCGCGCGAGCGCGTTAAGCAACCGGCCTGATCCTGCCGTGGTTTAGCCACACGCCGGACGTTTGCTGCCGGCTCGGATTCGCAGGAGAGTCACATGCGTCTTTTTCTGGCCTCGATAGGCCTCGCCCTTGTTGCAACCACCGCCGCACAGGCGGAAATCGTCATCGGCCAGTACGTCTACCCCGACAGTGAGTACGGCACCCTGCGGCAGCTCTGCCAGGGTCTTGAGGGGCAGGCGAACCAATCTGCAATCGATAACCGCAACGACGACGACTACAATGGAGATCTGGGCAGCGCCTACCAGCTCAAGTCCGTACCGTTCAGCGTCCGCGACTGCCGGCGCGCCGGGTTCATCTAGGATCGCTGATTCGCGCTAAGTGCTTAGTGCGAAATGAGATTGCGCCGATTAACAGAGGATTCATCATCAAATCGTGAGGTGGGGGTGGCTTCGCGCAACCATCGCGAGTCCGGTCCGTTGGGAAAGCAGGTCGACTAACGGCCATGCAAGAAAAAGAGGACGCTCCCATGAAACTCCGTACGATGATTTCTTCGCTTGCCCTGGTTTCGGCTATGGCCCTTTCGGGCGGCGCTTTCGCGCAGTCGATGATCGGTGGCGTCGAGGTGCCCGCTGACCAGTGGGGTTCTTTCGAAGAGAAGTGCCAGACGCTCAATGCCGCGGCGAATGCCTCGCTGGCTGAGCCGCTGGACGAAAGCGATGACGCTACCGCTACCGGCAGCGTGGTCGCCAACGGTGAAGACGATCCGGAGCGCAGCAGCGATGCCTCCGACAACATCACCTCGCTGATGGCCAACCTGACCGTCGAACAGTGCAAGGAAGCCGGTCTCTAAGAACCGGCGGTCGATGGTCTTGCGGCGGAGCTTCGGCTCCGCCGTTTTTTGTGTCTAGATCTCGTGCACGGGCAGGTGGATCGCCGTCGGGTGCACTGGATCGTGGAAGATTTCGATATCGGCCGCGACCAGTTTGGTGGCCTCGCCGATCGGCTCGTCGGTGCCGGTGTTGCGGGCAAAGCGCGGATGCGCGCCGCTGGCGACGATAAGGCGCAGGCGATGGTCCTGCTTGAAGCAGTGCGCCGTGGCGTGCAGCTTGAAATTGAGCTTCCAGATATCGTCGACAACCGCCGGCGCCGCCGAGGTCATGCGGATCAGCCCGTCGCAGATATTGGTCGAAAGGCCCTTTTCATCGACGTCGCAGAGCCGGACGAAAAAATCGGCATTGGGCAGGCTGGCGCGCGCATAGAGCGTGACGCGCACATTGCCGATGATCGTCACCGGGCTGAATAGCGGTTCGGACGTGTAGGTCAGCACATCGTCCCGGCTTTCCAGCTTGGCATTGTCCACGGCGCCAGCGCCCTTGAAGGCGAACATGGCGCCGCCGATGGCCGGCGTCGGCTTTTTGGGATCGTAGGTGTAGGTGTCCGGCGCGGACGCCTTGACCGGGCGTTGCGACAGCACGCCGTCCGGATGCACGTGCCAGAGCTGGGTGTCCGGAATACCGGGCGGGAAGTGGTCGAACTCGCGCCACTGGTCGAGGCCGGAGATATGGATGCGGACGGGCTTCTCCCGCAGTCCGCTTTTGTCGCCGAGCAGGTGGGCACGCATCCAGGTCAGCGTTTCCTTGATGCTCTCGCCCTGCAATTCGCTGGTGACGTGGGTCCAGGGGCCGACCGTAAGATAGGGCGTCTGGCCCATGTCGACGAGGGTCGTGTAGTCGCGCAGCAACTGGTCGAGCATGAAGTCGTACCAGCCGGAAATGAAATGGTTGGGCGGCGTACGCGACCCGAGCCGATGCGTGTGATCGATGGATTCCCAGAAGGCGTCGTTGCCGACTGCATCGCTCATCCAGCGTTTCCAGAATGGCACGACATGGCCGGTGACGCGCTTGTCGGCGTCGATCAGCGGCAGCTTCATGCTGGCAGCCAGCGTGCGCGCCTCCACGCCACCCGACATCATGCGGCGGAACATATCCACCGGATTGTAGCGGATGCCCTCGACCACTTGCAGCCAGGAGAGCCACAGCCCGAGATGGAAGGCGCCGCCGGGGAACACCACCGACTTGAACTCGGCGCTGGTGACCTTGGTGGCCATGGCCGAATGCTTGGGCAGCGCATCGCAGATGGCCCATTGCGCATAGCCGAGATAGCTGGGTCCCGAGGTCCCCAGTCGGCCGTCGAACCAGGGCTGCGACTTGATCCAGCTCAGCGTGTCGAGCCCGTCACTGCGCTCGTGGATCAGCGGGTCGAATTCGCCGCCGGACTTGCCGGTGCCACGGCACGATTGCAGCACGACGTGGAAGCCGCGTTCCGCATAAACCTCGGCTACGGTCCCGAAACCCTGCATGCCATAGGGCAGCCGCATCAGGAGGGTCGGGTGGGCGCCGGCGAGTTTTGGGGAATAGTGGTCGGTTTCGAGCGCGATGCCATCGCGCATCGGCAGCATCAGGCCCCGATGCCGGGTGGCGCCGCTCCGCCGCTTGGGCAGCTTGTAGGCCTGGGCGAGAAGGCGGCTGGCAATACTCATTCGATCAAAGCAAACCTGTCGACATCGAACATGCCCTTGTCGGTGATCTTCAGATGCGGGATCACCGGCAGGGCAAGGAAAGCCACCTGCAGGAAGGGTTCGGGCAGGACGCAGCCGAGCACCCTGGCCGCGTCGCGGAGGACGTGCAGTTTCTCGGCCACCGTCTCGAAAGGCAGGAGGCTCATCAGGCCGGCCAGCGGCAGCGCCAGTTCGGCGGTGACCTCGCCCTCTTCGGCGACGACGAAACCGCCTCCCAGCACGATCAGCCGGTTGACGGCCACCGCCATGTCGGCGTCGTTGGCGCCGACCACGGTGATGTTGTGGCTGTCGTGCCCGACCGAGGAGGCGATGGCGCCGCGGGTGAGGCCAAAGCCGGTGACGAAGCCGCGGCCGATATTGCCGTTCTTGCCGTGCCGCTCGATCACCGCGACCTTGATGATATCGGCGCCGAAATCGGGCAGCAGGCCCTTGTCGCCGACTTCGAGCACCGCGCCCTCGCGGCGGGTGATGATCTTGCCGGGCGTGACGCCGATCACCGGCGTTTCATTGCGCGCCGGGTTGGCCGGCGTGATGAAGGTGTCGGCGCTGACCGGCCTAGCTTTCATTGACGCGAGGCCGACGGCGGTCACCGGATAACGGCTTTCGAAGAGTTCGGGGCGTACCAGCCGGCCGGCGGTCAGCACGTCGCTGACGGAGCAATCCTCCAACCGGTCGACCAGCACGATATCGGCGCGCCAGCCGGGCGCGACGAGGCCGCGGTCCTTCAGCCCGAAGATGCGGGCGGCCGAGTGGCTGGCGGCGCGATAGACGTGGTGCAGCGGCCGGCCCTTGGCAATGAGGCGGCGGATCGAGGAGTCGAGGTGGCCCTCCTCGGCGATGTCGAGCGGGTTGCGATCGTCGGTGCAGAGCGCCACGAAGCTCGAGGTATTCTCGTCAAGCACCTCGGCGAGGGCGTCGAGGTCCTTGCTGACCGAGCCCTCGCGAATGAGGATGGCCATGCCCTTGCTCAGCTTCTCGCGTGCTTCGGCGGCACTGGTCGCCTCGTGGTCGGTGCGGATGCCGGCGGCGAGATAGCCGTTGAGCGCCTTGTCGCCCAGCAGCGGCGCGTGGCCGTCGATATGGCCGGTCTGGAACGCCGCGAGCTTGGCGATCATGCCGGGGTCGCCGGCGAGGACGCCGGGGAAATTCATCACCTCGGCGAGGCCGATCACCTTCTTGTGGTGGCGGAAGGGCTCGAGGTCGGCGATTTCGAGTTGCGCACCCGAGGTCTCGAAGCCGGTGGCGGGAACGCAGCTCGAGAGATTGACGCGAATATCCATCACCGCGCGTTCGGCGCATTCGAGGAAATAGCGGATGCCTTCGGCGCCCAGCACATTGGCGATCTCGTGCGGGTCGCAGATGACGGTGGTGACGCCGTAGGGCAGCACGCAGCGGTCGAACTCGAGCGGCGTGATCAGCGAGGACTCGATGTGAAGGTGCGTGTCGATGAAGCCCGGTACCGCAAAGCGGTTCTCGCCTTCGATCAGCCGGTGTCCGTTGTAGTAGCCTTGCGTGCCGACGATCCGGTCGGCGACGATGGCGATATCGGTGTGGGTAATGGCGCCAGTGATGACGTCGAGCAGGCGGACATTCTTCACGACGACATCGGCTGGCACCTCGCCGGCGCCGGCCTTGATCATCCGGGTCAGTAGTTCAGTCGACGTCATGATGCCGGGCACTTGATGGGATGAGTCCCCTCGTCACCGTCTCGGATTGCCCCCTCGCGGTCAAGGGCCGCCGGAACCCCGATGGCGAGCTTGACGTTGGATTGGGAAATCAAAGTTTTACAGGAGCGCGTCATGACCCAGACTTACGATCCTCACAAGTCGACCAACGAGACCCGCCAGGGCAACAGCCGCATGATGAACTCTCGCGTGTTGTGGTGGTCGTTGGCCGGCATTGTCGTCGCCTTCCTGCTGATCTACCTGGTGTTCTTCGGCTTTGCGCCGGGCCCAGCGCAGGTGCCCGGGGCGTAGGCACAGACATCATGCCAAGACTGAAGCATGTGAGCCGCGGCGACCTCGTGATCGAGCGCCTGCGGCGGGGCAGGGGCTATGCGTTCGTCGATGCCGAGGGAAAGACCTTTGGCGACGCCGAGTTTCGTTCACGGGTGAAGCATCTCGCCATCCCTCCCGCCTGGCGGGAGGTGAGGCTCGCTGTCGAACCGCATGCCCACATCCAGGTTTGCGGGATCGATGAGGCTGGCCGTGTGCAGTACATCTATCATCCCGACTGGGAGCTGCGGCGCACCCGCCGCAAGCAGAAGCAACTGGCGCTGCTTGCAGCGGCCCTGCCGCGGTTGCGGCGGCGGGTGCGCGAGGATCTTGGGGCTGAAACAGGATCGAGAATTTTGGCGCTCGCCATCGGTGTGGCGCTGATCGACAGGACCGCCATGCGGGTCGGGCGTGAGCGCTATCTCGATGCGAATGGCACGCGTGGCGCGGGTACGATGTTCACGCGCGATGTGAAGGTCGTCGGCGACGAGATCTCCATCAAGTTTCCGGCCAAGAGCGGCAAGACGGCGGAGTATTCCCTGCGCGATGCCGGCCTTGCCGATGCCATCGCGCGGGTGAAGACCATCCCGGGCAAGCGGCTGCTGATGTACCGCACCGAGGAGGGCAAGGCGCGGGCGATCAGCACCGAGCAGCTCAACCGCTATCTCAAGGACATTTCCGGCGCGACCGTCACCGCCAAGGATTTCCGCACGCTCCATGCCAGCGCCCTGGCGGCAGAGGCCCTGGCCAAGCTCGAGCCGGGAGAGTCGCCCACGGCGCGCAAGCGGCAGGTGACAGGTGTCACCAGGCAGGTGGCGGCGTTCCTCCAGAATACGCCGGCAATCTGCCGGCAGAGCTATATCGCGCCGTGCCTGTTCAAGCTCTTCGACAATGGCAAGCTCGCCGACCTCTGGGCCTCGGTCACCGACGCGCGCAGCGGCTTGAAGCAGCGGGAGGCGCGGCTCGAGGCGGTGCTCTCGGCGGTGGGTTAGGCGACGCGGGCGGCGGCTGCGCTGTTTGCCTGGGCGAAGATCTTCTCGATTTCGGGGGGCGAGACGGGTGCCGAAAGAAGGAAGCCCTGGAAGGTGTTACAGCCCATCTGGGCGAGGATGCGCTTCTGTTCCTCGGTCTCGACGCCCTCGGCGGTGACCTCGATTTCGAGGGCGTGGGCGAGGGTCACCATGGCCTGGACGATGGCCACCGACACACTTCCGTCTTCTAGCTGACTGACAAATGAACGGTCGATCTTGATGCAATCGACGGGGTATCGCTTCAAATAATTGAGCGACGAATAGCCGGTGCCGAAATCGTCGAGCGCGATGCGGATGCCGGCGCCGCGGAAGGTGCGCAGCGAGGCCGCAGCCACCTGCTCGTCGTCGAGCAGGATGCTCTCGGTGATTTCGAGTTCGAGGTCGGACGGCGACATGCCGGTCTCGATCAGCATGTCGAACAGGCGCTCGGCGAATTTCGGGTTGCGCAGCTGGGCCGGCGAGATGTTGACCGCGATGGTGCGGCCGGGGAAGCGCGCGCCCAGCTCACAGGCCCGCCGCAGCACGAACTCGCCGATGGCTTCAATCAGGCCGGTGCTTTCGGCCACGGGCACGAAATGGGCGGGGGAGACGCGGCCGAGGCGCGGATGGGTCCAGCGCACCAGCGCTTCGGCGCCGCTCACCGTGTCGGTTTCGCGCGAGATCAGCGGCTGGAAGGCGACCGAGAGCTGGTCGTTGCGGCGCAGCGCTTCGCGCAGCTCGGCTTCGATGGTGTGCCGGTTCTGCAGCAGCTCATCCATCGCCTCTTCGTAGACCACGGCGCGGTTACGGCCGGAGGATTTGGCCTCGTAGAGCGCGATGTCGGCCTTGCGGGTGATCTCGCGACGATCGGCGTCGCCTTCGCCGATCACCACCACACCGATGCTGACGCCGACAAAGGCTTCGCTGCCGAAGATCTCGAACGGCTTGCCGATGGCCTCGATCATGCGCTGGCTGAGGTCCAGATGATCGGCGAGGCCGCCGCGGGAGAAGTGGATGACGCCGAACTCGTCGCCGCCGAGGCGCGCCAGCGTGTCGTGCGGTCCGATCAGTGCCTTGAGGCGCTGGCCGACGGCGCGGATCAGGTCGTCGCCGGACTGGTGGCCGAGCGTGTCGTTGACCTGCTTGAAGCGGTCGAGGTCGAGCATCAGCAGCGCCACGCCCTGGTCGTGCGGGCGGCGCGCCATCAGCGTG
>DASWWF010000035.1:0-8046 GCA_036401035.1 Devosia sp. | reverse complement strand
AGATTGTGCGAGCGCGCACGGATGCAGCCGCGCGTCACCATGAGCTATAGCGGCGTGCAGATGGGCGGAAGCACAGGCGCATCGAGGGCGGCGGAGATTTCGGATCTGGCGGCTGATGCCCGCCGGCAGCTCTCGGCGTTGCACACAGCGCTGCCGGCGGACTGCGCCGGCGTGGTGCTCGATGTCTGTGGGCTGCTCAAGGGCCTGCAGCAGGTCGAAAGCGAGCGCGGCTGGCCCCGCCGCAGCGCCAAGCTGGTGCTGCGCATTGGGCTCGAACAGGCCGCGGGGTTCTTCGGGTTGACCGGGGTGGCTGCGGGGAAGGCGAAGTCACGGATGTGGGGCGAGCGCCCGACGGTGGTGGGCTAGGCTCAGGCCAGCAGTGCCTGGGCTTCGGTACGGATGCGGTTGACCATGGCGACGAGACCGTTGGAGCGCTGCATGCCCAGATGCTCACTGAGGCGGAGCTGCTTGAACCAGTCGATGGCGTCGGTCGCGACGATCTCCGTGGCCGGACGGCCGGAATAGAGCGCGATCAGCACAGCGACGAGACCCTTGGTGATGATGGCATCGGACTGGCCGCGGAAATGCAGGACCGGCGCGCTGCCGGCGCGGTCGACGCTCGAAACCAGCCAGACATTGGATACGCAGCCCTTGACCTTGTTCTCGGCGGTCTTGTCGGCGTCATCGAGGACGGGCAGGGCGGCGCCGAGCTCGATCAGGTACGTCAACCGGTCCTCCCAGTCGTCCAGGTAGGAGAGGTTCTCTCTGATTTCTTCGAAGGCGGCTGGATTGGGCATGGGGAGTAGATAGAGAGCACCCGCCTATGGCGCAAGCGGCAAGGCCCCTCATCCGGCCTTCGGCCACCTTCTCCCCTAAGGGCGAAGGGACCTGCCTGAGAGAGCAGAGAAAATGGCCGGAAGCACGGGGCAGCGTGCTTCCGGCCGGACCAAGGGTCGCTGACTAGAGTAGCGTCGGGGGAAGTGACGCGACCCCTGGCATTAGCCCATCCAATCCGGTCTCGGTCGGGGGAAGGGGACCGGATTGTTCGAATTGTCCTGCATGGGAAGTTCGACGGACGGGAGCTGGTTGGCGACGGCGGCGAGAACGGCCTTGCCGCCGGCACATTCGATGGTCGAGCAGTCGCTCGACAGAATCTGGGAAACGACGACCTGCTGGCCGGCGGCGACAGCCTGCGCGGAAAGCTCATGGGCGCGCTGACCGAGGTCAACGTCCTTGGGGGCGATCAGGATGAACGCCACCGTGAGCCAGAATGCCGAACGCAGAAGAAACATGACGCCTGGGACCCTCGGGAAGGGCGGAATTGGTCTCCGCCTCGTTTCATCCCGACGCTAGGCCCCTCGACTTAAAGGGGCTTTGGGCGGATCGATAAAATTCGATGCAATTTGCGCGGATCGGCGTCGGCGGCGCGGGTAAGGCACTGTTTACGCTAATCCCCGAAAGCCACCGCAGAAGCCCGTGCAAAGCGTGCGGAACGGCCTCCGGGGCGTTTTCCTTAAACCCCCTTTAGGGTCTCCAGTGGAGGGTTGGCCGCAACAAAAAGGCGTCTCCGAAGTGAGCTTGAGTAATGCGTAGCCTCTTCTCCCATGTGTTCGGGAAAGACAGTGCCATGGCGGCCCGATCGGCCGAAGGCCGTGACGGTTCGGGCCGTCCGGAACTGCTGCGCAGACGGACGCTCGGGGTCAATTCCAAGATCGTCATGGTGGCGAGCGCGCTGGCGCTGCCGGCCGGCCTCTACGCGCTGGTCCAGGGCGCCATGCTGCCCTTCATTCTTTGTATCCTCGGCCTCACGGTCGGCGTGCTGACGCTGGCGCTGCACCAGCGCGGCCAGTACGAGCGCGCCGCTGCCGGACAGGTCTATGGCACGCTGATCACCGGCTTCCTGCTCGCCATGGCTGACCCGGCCATCGCCGATTTCGGCCTCGCCGTGGCGTTGCTGGCGCCGGTGCATGCGTCGCTCCTGGCGCGCACGCCGGTCAAGAAGAAGGCCTGGGTGGGCCTCGTGGTCGTTGTTGCCTTCGCGGCACTCGGCTCGACCGGCCTCATCGCCTGGCCCGAACCCTTCCATGCGGAATATGCGCTTGTCGCCGGCCTCGCCTTTGCGATCACCGCTGTCGTGGTGGCGCATTCGGCTAACCGTCTCAATTCGGTGTTCGAGGTCTACGAGAAGGCACAGATCAACGCCTACCGGCACCTGATCGAACATGTGCAAGATGCGGTGATGCGCTTTGCGCCAGATGGCACCCTGCTGTTCTCGTCGCTGTCGTCGGAAAAGCTCTTGGGCTGCAAGCGCTATGAATTGAGCGGCAATGGCCTCGTCGAACGCATCCACGTGCTCGACCGCCCGGCCTATATGACTGCCTTCGCCGAAGCCAACCAGGACGGCAAGACGCGCCGCGTCGAAATGCGCATGCGCCGCGAGGACGAGGACACGCCCTCGGCCGCCCCGCAATTCTTCTGGGTCGAGGCGAGTCTCTCGCCGGTGATCGACAATGCCGGCGCCGATGGCCGGCACGAAGTGGTGGCGCTGTTCCGCGATATCACCGAGCGGCACGACCACGAAAACGAGATGAACACCGCCCGCAAGATCGCCGAAGAAGCGTCGAGCGCCAAGTCGCGCTTCCTCGCGACGATCGGTCACGAGTTGCGCACGCCGCTCAATGCCATTGTCGGGTTCTCAGAAATGATGACCTCGGGCGTGGTGGGCGAGCTTTCACCCCAGCACAAGGAATATGCGACGCTCATCCACGGCTCGGGCAAGCACCTCATCGAAGTGGTGCAGATGCTGCTCGACATGAGCCGGCTCGAAGCGGGCAAGTTCGAACTGCAGACCGAGACCTTCCAGCCTGACGCGCTGATCGAGCCCTGCCTCAAGATCGTCGACACGCTGGCGCGCGAAAAGCATGTGCGGCTGATGACCGAAACCTCGCGGATGCTGCCGCCGGTGACCGCCGACGAGCGCGCCTGCCGGCAAATCCTGATCAACCTGCTGTCGAACGCCATCAAGTTCAGCCACGAGCACTCGGTGGTGACCGTGTCGATGAAGCGGCAGGGCCGGTTCCTCAACCTATCGGTCGCCGATCTCGGCATCGGCATGGGGTCCGAAGCGGTCAAGCGCATCGGCGAGCCGTTCTTCCAGGCCAATGACGGCCTCAACCGCCGCTACGAGGGCACCGGTCTGGGGCTCTCGATCGTCAAGGGTCTCGTGGATCTCCACGACGGCCAGCTCCATGTCACCTCGTCTCCGGGGCAGGGGACAACGGTGACCGTCCTGCTGCCTATAAACGGTCCGGCAATAAAGGTGGAGGAAACTGCCTCCATCACCCCCCTTCACAGGGACCCGGCACCGCAGCAGATGCCTGAATGGCAAGAAGACGAAAAAAGAAGAGCGCTATGACCGCAGCGATTTTGACGCGCCTGCCGCTCGAGGCAGGTGGCGCCGTGCTGGCCGTAACCGGCCGCGCGGTGCATTCGGCTTTGGCATGGGGTTTTGCCCGCTACATGAAGGCGCCGCTGGCCTCGACCGGCATCGCCGCCATGCTGACGCTGAGCCTGATGGCGACCAGCAACGCCCTCTATTTCCAGCATACGCGCCACCCCGCGCCGCTGTTCTCGGTGACCCAGGGCGGCGTTGATCCGACCGTGGCGCCCGTGGTGCCGGCCCCGCGGCCGGTGACCAAGAAGGCCGCGGTGACGCCCAAGGTGATGTTGCCCAAGGTCGAGACCACGGCCAGTGTGCAGTCGAGCGACACGCCGATCGGCAACAAGGAAGTGTTCGAACTGCAGCGCAAACTCGAAGCGCTGAAACTCTTCAACGGCACGGTGGACGGCTATTATGGCCCCAAGACCGCCGGCGCCATCCGCGCCTTCGAGCAGAAGGCGGGCCTCAAGCCGATGGGCCAGCTGACGCCGGAAATCGTCAAGACCATTCTCGATGCGCCGCTGATTTCGGCCGAACCCGAACCCAAGCCGCTGCCCCAGGTCGAGCCGGTGCCGGCCGCCGATCCGCTGCCCAAGGTGACGGTCGCGCCAGTGGTCCGGGCCGAGCCGGTGGTCCAGGCCGAGCCGATGCCCGAACCGCTGCCGCAGGTGCAGGCGGTGATCGAGCCCGAGCCCCAGGAAGAGCCACGTTTCGAGGTCAAGCCGCTCGCCGTGAACAAGCCGCTGACACGCGAACTGCCCGATACGCCGCAAGAGGCGATGAATGTCGCCGTCGAGACGGCCGGCGATGCCATCGACACCATCATCAACGGCGTGCAGACGCTCGCCATGACCAAGAAGCCCGAGCCAAGGCCGGAACCGAAGGCGGAACCGAACGTGCCGGCTGAGGTCGCGCCTGCGCCGCTGCAGTTCGCCTCCGAGCCTGCCGCTACGCCGGTCGTCGAGCCGATCGTGACCGCCAGCGTTGCCGCCGTCCCAGTCGTCGCGCCGCGCGCCGCCGCCAGCACCGAAGTGCAGGTCAAGCCGCAGGAAGTGCCGGTGCTCGATACCGACGCCAAGGCCGAAGACCTGCAGGCCTTCTCCGTCACCGACCCGACGACCGTCTCCAAAGTGCAGCGCGGCCTCGCCTCTCTCGGCTTCCTGCACGGCCCGGTGGACGGCGTCGCCGGCGAGGCGACAGCCAAGGCCATCCGCAGCTTCGAGACCTTCTACAACTACGAGCGCACCGGCCGGATCACGGCGGAACTGCCCGACCTGCTTGTGAAGGCCGGCGCAACACTCTAGTCAGCTTGTATGCTGCGCACCGATCTCTGGACCGCCGCCTTCGTGCGGCGGCACAACGACCTTGGCCATTTCTGCGTCGTCGAACGGCGCGGCGATCCCATTGCCGGGCAGATCTTCATCGAACTCGACCATCTCAACGGCAGCAAGTCGCTCTACGTGCCGGCCCCGTCGGGCCTGCGCACCGACGACGGCGAGGATCGCGTGTTCCAGCTCAGATTTAATCGCGTCGAGCCGCAAAAGGTCGCCGATCGCATCGCGCAGGAGGCACGATTCGATCCAGACCTCTGGGTGCTGGCCCTCGAGATGCGGTCGGGTGATCTCGGAATACTGGTGGTCAGCGCTTAACTGGCCTGGCGCACGCCGATGCGGGCGAGGGCCTCGATGGCCTGATCGACCACCGGATCGCGCTCCCGCTTGAACGGGGCAGGGGTGCGGCGGCTTTCCTGGGTGAACGGCTTGTACTCGGGTTTGGCGAGGTCGAGCAGGTTCACCTCGCCGCGCCAGGCACTCATCAGGAAGGCGGTCGAATCGACGCTTACCGTCTGGAACAGCGTCGAGAACTGCGCCAGTGCCCGGGAGCGATCCTCGTCATGCGAGGTGGCGTGGATCAGCACCTTGAGCCCGTCATATTCGTTGCAGCCAAAGGCGCGCAGCACGACGAAAAGCGCGGCCCCCGAGGTGTCGTGGGCGATCTGCCCGCAGCGGACTTCGTCGAGGCCGGTGATCTGATGCAGGAGCCGCGTTACTTCGGGACGGCGGTTTTCCGAGAAGAGCTTCATCAGCGCCTTGGTGAGTTCGGCGGTGGCGACCGAGAGCTGCTCGAGCGTCTTCTTGATCGGCGCGGCCGGCGTCTGCCGGTTGGCGAAAGCGGTGATGACTTTGAGCCGGTCGGGTTCGCCCAGGTCGAAGAAGGCCGGTGCCAGCAGCGCGCAATCGAAATCGTCGCGAGCGGCGAGCGACCAGGCGACCTGATGATCCATCTGCGCCGAACGGGCGAGGGCGGAGAGGAAGGCGCCGCGCGGGGTGATCGAGGTATTGGTGGCCAGCGCGCGATAGACCTTGCGGCTGTTGAGCTGGAAGAGCTTGGCCAGCACCACATTGGTCAGATCGCTGCGACGGGCGAGAGAGGCCGCGGTCGGCACATCGTTGGCGGCGACGATCTTGAGCATGGTCTGCTCGGAGAGTCTCGGCGCGCTGACGAGGAAATCGGCGAGATCCTCGCCCAGATGCGCGATCACCAGCTCTTCGAGTTCGGGCGAAAGAGAGTCGGAACGCCCCAGCGTCGCCGCGGCTTTGGCGCGGGCGGAGGGAGCGGCAGTGGGGAACAGGCGCTGGGCCAGCGCCGCGAACTGTTCCATTTCGGCATGGGTCGGGGTGCCGCGCCGGGCAAAGGCATCGCAGGCCGCGACCAGTAGAGTATTCGTACGATCGATCCCGCCGGTCTCGATGAGGAGCTGAAACGTCTCGTAAGGCTGGAAACCGATCATAATTCGCCCTGAATGGCCCGATTTCAGAAGAGACTCGGGCCCTAAACCACACACTCGACTATTTCCGGAAAATCGTTAGCGAACTGTTAACCTTGACGAACTCTTAATGGCTCTACTCGGGGTTGCGTCACCCCGATTTGGCGACCGCGCTGGTGCGGCGCCAAGATCGGAGTCAGGCTTTGGGTAAGCTGGTTCAATTCGACAAGCGCGGACGCCATCCGAAGGCGCGCCCCCTCGTTGTGGGTGCGGCTCAGATCGTTCTCTTCACCGGTGTGCGCTACGAGCGCGACGGAACGCCGGTGCCGGGAAAGCCTCTGAATCGGCCGAAGCGCAAACGTGGGTGAACGGAGCGGTGCATTGCTCCGGGCAGCGGCCGCATCGGCGTTGCTGCTGATCGCTGCTGGCTGCAGCTCGACCCGGCCCACGGGCGATTTCGGTCGCGCCCGTGAAAGCGTGCTAAACGACACCGTGATGCCAGCCGTTGGCAACGCCAAGCGCGAATTCATCGACAAGAAGCCGGTCAGCAAGTTCAACCAGACCGACCAGGAACGCGAGATGCACGATCGCATCTGGCGCTACCTCACGGCCGCCCATGCCAAGGACTGGTCGTTCGACACCTCGGTCGAGTTCCAGCGCACCCGGATCGGCACGACCGACCACAAGTTCAAGATCGACCGCTACTACAAGATCATCTCGTCGGACCGTTACGCCTCCTCGCGCGTGCGCTACGCCACCATGGCCGACCATCTCTCCATCGATATCGACCTGATGCCCTCAACCTTCCGCTCGATCTGCGCGGTGATCGAGGTTGACCGCCAGCGCAGCGTCGCCGCCGGCGGCCTCGATGGCATCGAACCGGCGATGCGGCAGGAGCAGCGCGATCGCGCCGCCGAGAACGACGAGACCATCGCCTGGTTCGTCCGCGCCATTCGGTACCGCTACGAGAGCTACAACTACGCCATGGAGCATCTCCTGGTGGAGACGCCGCACGAAGAAGCCGTGCAGGTCGACGGGCTGCTCAGCCAGATGCTGACCCGGGTCGAACAAGGCGAGCGGGGCGACTTCTGCAGCGGCGCCGGCATCTACGCCGACACCGACGACGGCAGGGTCCCCAGCCGCGTCCTCATGGGCGACGGCAACGTCTACAAGAAGTAGTGCCTAGGTCGGGATGTTGCCGCAGCGCAGGGTTTGGAGCTGGGCTTCATAGCGGGCGCGCATGACCTGATGGGAGGGGGCGAGGCGGACGACGATGTAGACGTCGTCGTCACGGCTTTCGACGATCAGCAGACCCTCGGCGACGTCGAGCTTCTGTTCGGCCAGAAGGCGCGTCTGCGCCTGGTTGAAGATGCCCAGATCGAGGTTCTGGCCGATGCCGTCGCGATTGGTGGTCGAATAGAGCACGACGCCGGCATGGCTGTAGACCGCGAGCGACCAGAAGGCCTGCGGCAGCGTGCCGGCGACGACGCCCGGGCCCTTGCGCAGGTCGATCTGGCAGACAGCGTAACTCAGTTCCGGGTCGAGCTTCAGCGGATTGGGCTGGCCGGGCTGCGCCGCCGGCAGCACCACGGCCTTGTTGAGCGCGCCCATGGCGGCGATCTGCGACCACACGCCGCCGCCGGTCAGCGCCGGCAGCGCCAGGATGACGGCGAGGTGGATGATGCCGCCGAGGACGAGGCCGGCGAAGATCCAGAGCACGGTGCGGATCATGCGCAGGCCTCGCGGATGATCGAGGGCAGGGTGACCACTGCCGTGCCGACGCCGCCGATGCTGGAGGTGTCGTAGAGGTTCAGGCTCAGCGAGAACGGCCCGTCGCCGG
>DASWWF010000034.1:0-2659 GCA_036401035.1 Devosia sp. | reverse complement strand
CTCGCCGAGGCGGCGCTGGCCTATGTGGGGCTGGGCGCGCAGCCGCCGATCCCGAGCTGGGGCAAGATGCTCTCGGACAGCCAGACGATGATCGCTATCGCCCCGCATGTGGCGCTGATCCCCGGCCTCACCATCGTCTTGATGGTGCTCGGGGTGAACCTACTCGGCGATGGGCTGCGCGACCTGCTCGATCCGCGCTTGAGGCGGACGCGATGAGTCTGCTCGAAATCAAGAACCTGCAAGTCTCGATCGGGCCCTATCCGATCCTCCGCGACATCGACCTCACGGTCGAGCCGGGCGAGGTGCTGGGCATTATCGGCGAGAGCGGCTCGGGCAAGTCGATGACGGCGCTGACCGTCATGCAGCTGTTGCCCAATGGCGCGAAGGCCAGCGGTTCGATCAAGCTCGATGGCCAGGAGATCATCGGCAAGCCGGAGCGCGAGATGTGCCGCATTCGCGGGCGCGATGTCGGCATGGTGTTCCAGGAGCCGATGACGGCGCTCAACCCGCTGATGACCATCGGCGACCAGGTGGCCGAAACGGTGATGGTGCATGGCGGCAAGTCGCGCGCCGATGCCGAACGCATCGCGTCGGAGACGCTCGACCGGGTCGGGCTGCCGGCGGAAAGATTCCGGCGCGACCGCTATCCGCATGAACTCTCGGGCGGGCAGCGGCAGCGCGTGGTGATCGCCATGGCGATTGCGGCCGGGCCCAAGCTCATCATCGCCGACGAGCCGACCACGGCGCTCGACGTCACCACGCAGGCGCAGGTGCTGACGCTCCTCAAACGCCTCGTCGACGAGGACGATATCGGCCTCATCCTGATCACCCACGACCTCGCTATCGTGGCCGGGGTCGCCGACAAGATCGCCATCATGCGGGCGGGCGAGGTGGTGGAAGCGGGACCGACACTGCAGGTTTTCCGCGAGCTGAAGCATCCCTATTCGCAGGCGCTGTTCGAGGCCTCGTCGCACCAGCCGCCGCGCATCCCGCCGGCGGTGACCGGCGGCACGCCGGTGCTGGCAGTGGACGACGTGGTGCGGGACTATCCGCTGCCGCGCAAATCGCTCTTTGCCAGGCCGCAGGCGTTTCGCGCGGTGGACCATGTGAGCCTCAGGATCGAGCGCGGCGAGAATGTCGGGCTCGTAGGAGAGTCCGGCTGCGGCAAGTCGACCCTGGCGCGTGCCATCATGGCGCTGGAGCCGACGCAGGGCGGTGCGATCCATATCGACGGGTTGACCATCGACCCGAAACACGGCGCCTCGTTCGAGACGCGGCGCAAGATGCAGGTGGTGTTCCAGGACCCATACGGGTCGTTCGATCCGCGCCAGCGCGTCGATACGCTGGTGAGCGAGCCGTTCCATCTGCTCAAGTCCGCCGCGCCGCAGGGCGCCGAGCGCGACCGGCGCATCGCCAGGGCGCTGGAAGAGGTGGGGCTCACGGCCAGCGATGCGGAAAAGTACATCCACGAGTTCTCCGGCGGGCAGCGTCAGCGCATCGCCATTGCGCGGGCGCTGATCATCGAGCCGTCACTGATCATTCTCGACGAGGCCGTGTCGGCGCTCGACGTCTCGATCCGGGCGCAGATCCTCGACCTGCTGGCTGATCTCTCGGACCGGCTGCAGCTCTCATACCTGTTCATCAGCCACGATCTGCATGTGGTGCGGACCATTACCGACCGGGTGCTGGTGATGCGGGCGGGGAAGATCGTCGAGTCCGGGCGGACGGACCAGATTTTCGCCAACCCGCAGCACGAGTATACGAAGCAGTTGATCGCGGCGACGCCGAACCTCGAACGGGCGCTCAAGGAGCGGGAGGCAGTGGGTTGATGCTGGGCCCCTCGTGGTCCACTTCTCTCACCCCAACGGTGGTTGGGGGAACATTGTGCTATGACACCGGCACTGCGGATGCTGGTTTCCTGCCTCCGCGGGAATGACACCGAGTAAGTTGATATGCCCCAGAATGACCTCGACCTCTTCTTCGATCCCACCCGCTGTTTCATCGGCGGGGAGTGGGTGAAACCCAATGGGCAGGAGACGCTGCCGCTCGAAGATCCGTCCACCGGCGAGGTGATCGGCGCGATTGCGCGTGGCACGGCGCATGATGTGGACCTTGCCGTGAGCGCGGCGCAGAGGGCGCTCGACGGCGAGTGGGGCAGGATGACGGCGCTCGAGCGCGGCCGCATTTTGACCCGCATCGGGCAGAAGGTGCTGGAGCGGGTCGAGCAGCTGGCGCGGATCGAGGCGCACGATGTCGGCAAGCCGCTCAAGCAGGCGCGGGCCGATGCCGTGGCGCTGGCGCGCTACATGGAGTTCTATGGCGGCGCCTGCGACAAGATCCATGGCGAGACCATCCCTTACCAGGATGGCTACACCGTCTACACACTGCGCCAGCCGCATGGCGTCACCGCGCATGTGATCCCGTGGAACTACCCGATGCAGATCATCGGGCGGTCAGTGGGCGGCGCGCTGGCCATGGGCAATGCGGCGGTGCTGAAGCCGGCGGAAGAGGCCTGCCTCACAGCCATCGCCTTTGCGGCGATCTGCGAGGAGGCGGGGCTGCCCAAGGGGGCGCTCAACGTGGTGCCGGGCTTGGGCGAAGAGGCGGGCGCGGCGCTGACCAGTCATCCGGGTGTCCACCACATTTCCTTCACTGGCTC